>JASHYD010000353.1 GCA_030043175.1 Xanthobacteraceae bacterium
AGCGGTTTGTTGCAACACTGCTCCCGCTGCCGTCATGACGCCAAGCTTGGCTGGCGCCGCCGACCGGCCGCGCGGGTGTGCGGATCGGGCCGCGGGAGCGTAGGACATGTCCAAGATTTAGGGCGTGCTGTGGCTTACCGCCACCGGGTTTGCGGGTGGGATCGCCGGCCGCAAGGTCAGTCCAATACCGTTCGGGTCGGACCGCGCTTGGCCTCGCTGATCGCCGCCGCGAGGGCAGCGGCGAAGCTTTCCTTCTCCTTTGGACCGAGCAGGCTCGCGATGGGCAGGCGCCGCCCGCGTGAAACCAGGAAGAGCCGTTCGAGACCGAATTCCTCGTTGCCTTCGCGCTCAAGACGCACCCATACCGGATTGAACGACCATTCGGATGCTTTCCCGCGATGGCTGACCTGGCGCACGCGTAGCTCGGAGGTCGTGATGGTGACCTCCTCAAAAGCTGCCGCCGCGCGATAGTTGACGCGAAAGGCCCAATAGACCAACAGAACATCAAGGCCAAAGAAGCCGAAAACCGGCCAGGCTCCGAGCAGCAGAAACGCTGTCCCGGCAACGAAGCTGATGCCGCCCACCGCAGCCATGACAATCAGGAACCCGGCGTGGCTGAGGGAGCGATGTGGAGTCACCACGGCGGAGAAAAGCGCCGTTTCGGGCGCCCCCAAATCTGCGGGAGGGTCGTTGCGCGTCGCCATGGAACTTCACTATAGGAGCAAGATGCGGCGAAAAACCAATCCCCCTGCAGCGAAACGGAAGCCGGCCAAGCCGAGTTCCACGGCCAAGCGGCGCGACGTGAAGCCTCGCTTACCCCATCCTCCCGCCCCTGCCGGGAAGATCTCCATCCAGCCAAAATTCAAAGCGGTTGGCGAGCCCTGGACTGGCGCTGAGATCGAGGAGGCGTTTGGCCGCCTGCGGGCCGCCAATCCCGAGCCGCGCAGCGAACTAAAATACGCTGATCCTTATACGCTGCTGATCGCGGTGGTGCTTTCTGCGCAGGCAACTGACGCGGGAGTGAACAAAGCAACGCCAGCCCTGTTCGCTGCGGCAGATACGCCAGATAAGATGGTTTCCCTCGGCGAGGACAGAGTGCGCGACCTGATTAGGACCATCGGGCTCTTCCGCACCAAGGCCAAAAACGTGATTGCGCTCTCGAAAAAACTCGTTGCCGAGCATGGCGGGATGGTGCCGCCGGTGCGCGAAGCGCTTGAGGCGCTACCTGGTGTCGGCCGCAAGACCGCAAACGTCGTGCTAAACGTCGCGTTCGGTGCCGACACCATTGCGGTCGATACCCACATTTTCCGCGTCTGCAATCGCACCGGGCTCGCGCCCGGCAAGACGCCGCTTGAGGTCGAGGCCAAGCTCGAGAAACTGGTGCCGAAGGCCTACCGGCGCCACGCCCATCATTGGCTGATTCTGCATGGGCGTTACGTGTGCAAGGCGCCGCGCCCCTTGTGCGAAAAATGTCCGATCAATGACTTGTGCCGTTGGCCGGAAAAAACCATCCTGACTGGCTGAGCCAACGGTCGAGCTGCGCCACCAACCCGTTTGGGCGGACCTCCGGCGAAACCACCCCACCCCTCGCGCCCGGAAGGCGGGTGCTCAATCCTATCTGCCGCATCCTATCTGCCGCCCCGCTGCGCCCGCGGTTTTAATTCGACCATCTGCGCGCATCCGGCGAGGCGCTTGTGCACGTGCACCATAAGGGCCACGCCGAACAGCGGGGTCGCGAGATTGAGAATCGGAATCGAGACGAATGCCGCGATGAACAATCCGGCCGTTAGAACCGCGGCCTGGTGCTTTCGGCGCAGGGCCTTGGCCTCCGCGACCGAGCGGAAGCGCATGGCTGCGAGCTCGAAATACTCGCGACCCAGCAACCACGCGGTGGCGATAAAGAACACGACGGCTCCAGCCCCGGCCAACAGAAAAAACGGCAAGGCACACAGGTAGACCGCAACAGCCAGCAGGGCGGCCTTGGTGCCCTGGATGGCGGCCAGCCACAGCGGGAGAGCCACCCCGGGTGGATCGGCCGGATAATGGCTTCGTTCCACCAATTCCGCGATCTCGTCGGCGAAAAAGCTTGCCACCAAGGCGGTGACTGCGGGCATCAGCAGCACGGCTCCGGCGAAGAGCCCCAACCCGAGCGCGACCGCGACAATCCACCCCACCACAGCGAGCGGGCCATGGGCCGCCGGTCCGATCGCCCCCTCGAGCCATTCCACTCCGACATTGGAAAGCCATTCCAGGAGCCGGAATAGGACGATGATCACGAGCGCGAGCAGCGCGACTGCCAACCCCATGGACTTGAGCAGGACCACGCGGAATGGCTGCGAGAACATCTGGCCGAGGGCCGAGAGAACCGCATTGAGCATATCACAATCCCTGCAGGCAAACGCGCCCTGCGATCTGTCGAACCGGAGCCATCGCGGATGGTCTTGCCGTCCTCACCTGAGATCGGTAGAGGTAAGCCGCGCCACAATACGGATTCAACCCATGCTCCGGTTACTGCTGTTCATTGATGAGCTCCTCAATATCTACCTTGTATTGCTGTTTGTATCGGCAGTCTTGAGTTGGCTGATCGTTTTCAACGTCGTGAATACCCGCCATCCCGTGGTATCGATCGTCGGCGATTTTCTTTATCGCATCACCGAGCCACTGCTGAAACCGATACGAAATCGGCTGCCGAATTTCGGCGGCATCGACGTTTCTTTTATTGTTCTTTTCCTGATCATTGTTTTTATCCGGGTGGTCATCATCGGCAATTTGGAAGACAGCTTGAGATATTGAACCGATGCGGGCGGACAAGCCCTGGGCGTCATCAGCCGACGGGCTGGTTGTCACAGTGCGACTGACCCCCAAGGCCGGCCGCGATTCGATTGACGGAATGACGCATCTGTCCGACGGGCGGGCCGTGTTGAGGGCGCGGGTGTCCGCGGCGCCGAGCGAAGGCGAGGCGAACAGCGCACTCGCCCGCCTGATCGCCGAAACGCTGCGCGTCGCGCCGCGCGACGTCACGGTGGTGGGCGGGGCGGCCTCCCGCATCAAGCGAATACTCATCAAAGGCGACGTTGGTAGCGTTGTTACGGCGCTGGAGAAAATCGGAGAAGCCGCAGCAAGATGACCGCGACGCTGATCGACGGAAAGCGGGCCGCGGCCGAATTGCGCGCTAGGGTTGCAACCGAGGTGCACCGCCTTGCCGCTGCTCACGGGCTGACCCTTGGGCTGGCGGTCGTGCTGGTGGGCGATAACCCGGCGAGCGCAACATATGTGACAAGCAAAAAGAAGATGTCGGCGCAAAGCGGCATAAGGTCGTTCGATCATCGTCTGCCCGGCACCATCAGCGAGGTCGAGCTGCTCGCCTTGATCACCCAGCTCAACGGTGATCCGTCCATACACGGCATTCTTGTACAATTGCCACTACCGCCGCAGATCGATGCGAATACAGTCATCGAGGCGGTCGATCCGACCAAGGATGTCGACGGGTTTCACCCGATGAATGCAGGCCGGCTGGCGCTGGGCTGTCATCGCTGGCGCCGTGCACGCCGCTTGGTTGCATCAAGCTTGCAAAGATCGTCCACCCTTCGCTCGTTGGCCTTGAGGCTGTCATTGTCGGCCGTTCGAACATTGTCGGTAAGCCGCTGGCACAGCTTCTCATCGGGCAGCACGCAACCGTCACGGTGGCGCATTCGAAAACCCGCAATATCCCGATGGTATGCCGGCGGGCGGACCTCGTCGTGGCTGCGGCCGGCCGCCCCGGGTTGGTGCGGCGCGAGTGGATTAAGCCCGGCGCGACAGTGATTGATGTCGGCATCAATCGGGTCGCGGGTGATGGTGGCCAGCACCGCATTGTCGGCGATGTGGCGTTCGCAGAAGTATGTGAAGTTGCGGGTGCCATCACGCCGGTACCGGGCGGTGTAGGTCCCATGACCATCGCCTGCCTGCTCGCCAATACGGTCAAGGCCGCGTGCCGATCGGCCGGACTTCCGCAACCGGAGCTCTAAGCGGCTAGCGGCCGGCTCAGGGTGCGCCGCTGTCGCAATCGTCGGCAAAGTCGGCGGCGATCAGGTGGACCGCAAATCGGGCCTTCGGGAGGCTCGACTCGCGCGCGGTAGAATGGTCGGCGCGCGATCCACATCGGCTTTTAAGCGATGAGGCGGGTTCGCCGGCGCTCGAGCGCTATGCGGGCCATGCATAGGCTATTTTGTCGAGTGTCTTGTTGCCGAATTTCTCGCAGGACCGCGCGACTGGCCGGCCGCCAAGTGCGCGATAGAAGGCAACCGCCGGTGAATTATCTGACAAGGCCCAAACCACTAGGCTCTTGATGCCGCTCTGCGTCAGATCGCGCCGGGCCGCCGCAAACAAGCGGCGTCCAAAGCCCAGCCCTTGGAATTCCGGCCGCAAGTAAAGCTCGTAGATTTCCCCATCGTAGGCCAGGCTTCGCGCCCGGTTCCGGCCATAATTGGCATAGCCCGCGATGGTATCGCCGAACCCCAGAATCGAAATCCGGCTACCCTTGCGAATGGCGCCTTCCCACCATTCCGCGCCGCGCCTGTTGATCAGCTTGTCGAGCTCCGGACCCGGGATAATTCCCTGGTACGCCGTGCGCCAAGCCAAGTCGTGCGTCGCCGCAAGAGGTTCGGCGTCGGACGATCTGGCGCGGCGGATTTCGATGGCGACGGTATGCATGGTGCAATAGGGCCGAAGTGGCCGCCCCCGTTCAAGTCCTAGCTTTAATATCCGGTTAACAGCCCCGATTATCGTGGGAAGTCGGCCAAAATCAACACCTGCCATCGGCTCCAAGCAATGCGCGCGCCGAACGTGACCGAATCGCAACACCTGCCCGGCCGGGCGGGGAGAAACTGCCAAAACAGGGAACCAAGTCGAGAGACATGCCACGACTGCCTTGCCTTAGAGAGGTCCGAACTTAACGAAGCATTCGGGGTCTTGAACCTGTCTGCAACGGGCCCAACCTTACCCCGGTAACCTGCCACCTCGGCCTGGGGCAAGAGCCCCGCCCTGCAGGCTGGGATGGGTTACACCTCTTCGGATTCTTTGCGTCGTTCCTCGCGCTTGCGTTGATGCGGGTCGAGCAATCGTTTGCGCAGGCGGATCGATTTCGGAGTCACTTCCACCAATTCATCGTCCTGGATGTAAGCGAGCGCCTTCTCGAGCGTCATTCGGATCGGTGGCGTCAAGCGCACCGCCTCGTCCTTCGCGGTGGTGCGGATGTTGGTGAGCTTCTTGCCTTTCAGCACGTTGACTTCGAGATCGTTGCCGCGAGTATGTTCACCGACGATCATGCCGCGGTAGACCTTGGCGCCGGGTTCGATCACCATCGGCCCGCGATCCTCCAGATTCCACAGCGCGTAGGCGACCGCTTCGCCCGCATCGGTCGAGATGAGCACGCCGTTGCGGCGTCCCTGGATCGCGCCTTTGTAAGCTGCGTAGCCATAAAACAGACGGTTTAGTACGGCGGTGCCGCGCGTATCGGTTAAGAGCTCGCTCTGATATCCGATCAAGCCGCGGGTCGGCGCATAGAACACAAGACGCAGCCTGCCGCCGCCCGAGGGCCGCATCTCGACGAGCTCGGCCTTGCGTTCGGACATCTTCTGCACCACCACACCGGAGTGCTCTTCGTCCAGGTCGATGACAACTTCCTCGATGGGCTCGGTCATCTCGCCGGTGTCCGGATCGAAGCGGATCAGCACCTTGGGACGCGACACACTCAGCTCATAACCCTCGCGTCGCATGGTCTCGATGAGAATCCCGAGCTGCAACTCGCCGCGGCCTGCCACCTCCATGGCGTCTTTTTCGTCGGACTCGGTCACCCGCAAGGCCACGTTGCCCTCGGCCTCGCGCAACAGGCGATCCCGGATCATGCGGCCGGTCAGCTTGTCGCCCTCGGTGCCCGCCAGAGGCGAATCGTTGACCCGAAACATCATCGACAAGGTGGGCGGGTCGATCGGCTGCGCCGGCAACGGCTCGGTCACCTCCAGGGAACACAATGTGTGTGCGACGTTTGCTTCCGGCAGCCCGGCGATGGAAACGATGTCGCCAGCATCGGCCCCTTCAATGGCTTGGCGTTCCAATCCGCGAAACGACAGCACTTTCGACACCCGGCCTTGCTCGATGAACCTGCCGTTGCGGTCGATGACCTTGATCGTCTGGTTGGGCTTGACCGAGCCGGCGCTGATGCGGCCGGTGACGATGCGACCGAGATAGGGGTTCGCCTCGAGGATGGTCCCGAGCATACGGAACGCGCCCTCCTCGATACGCGGTGGCGCCACGTGGGAGAGGATCAGATCGAACAGCGGCGCCATCGAGGTTTTGGGGCCGTCGACATTCGCCCCCATCCAGCCTTCCTTGGCGGAACCATAGAGCACCGGAAAATCCAGCTGTTCCTCGCTTGCATCGAGCGCCGCGAACAGATCGAATACCTCCCCGGCCACCACGCTCGGCCGCGCGTCGTGGCGGTCGACCTTGTTGATAGCCACGATCGGCCGAAGGCCAACCTTGAGGGCCTTGGACACGACGAACTTGGTTTGTGGCAACGGCCCTTCGGCCGCATCGACCAGCACGATCGCTCCATCGACCATGTTGAGGATGCGCTCGACCTCCCCGCCAAAATCAGCATGTCCCGGCGTGTCCACGATATTGATCCGGGTGTTCTTCCACACGATCGAGGTCACCTTGGCGAGGATGGTGATGCCCCGCTCGCGTTCGAGATCGTTGCTGTCCATGGCCCGTTCGGCAACCCGCTGATTCTCACGGAATGCACCTGATTGTTGCAGTAACCGGTCGACCAGGGTCGTCTTGCCATGGTCGACATGGGCGATGATCGCGACGTTCCGCAGTTGCATTCGAGCGAGCTCAGGCTGTCAGAGGAAAAGCATGGCGCTCCGAAATCATGCCGGACTGCCGGGTCGATTTCGGGAGGATGGAGTCTCTTTCGGGCTGATCCTATCGCGCTGATCGATGTGCTTCGGGTATCTATCAGTGAGTGAATACCCCGGTCACGGCGGGCAGCAAACAAACGCCCCGGTTCGGCGCGCTACCTACGCCCGAGGGACGCTTAAAACCGCATTGACGACGCGAATATAGTGTTTCGGCGGGCTTTGTGCAACGCCGAAGGTCTTTGAAGAAGGTCACTCCGACGTGGCGCGCTCAACACAGCCCATTGCCCCGCTTCGGTCCGATATCCTGACATCCGACATCCTGACATCCGACATCCTGACAAGAAGAGTTCTCGTCTAAGACGCAGCGCTCGTCAAAGCGGGCTTGAGGAGGCGCGATTGCTGTCGCGGTTCTCTCCTATCGCTGTTCTACGACGATGCCGCGGCGATTTGCTCGCGGCATGAAGCAAACCTCGGGCATGTTCGGCGGCTCGCAGGAGTGACGTCGGTAGCGAACCTTCACTTGGCCTCCATCACCCCGCTCCTCGACTCTCTCCAGGTAGTATGAATGCGCAACCGACTTAGGCGGTTGTGGGGCGGCCCCCGGGTCAGCTCCACGTGCTTGACGCTGGGGATTTTCCACGGGCAACGGCGCCGCAAATGCCGGGCGTTCGGGAGGTTTGGGGGGCCAAGACACCGGGTCAGACCGTGCGGGCGGAGTCGGAAGCGGCATATCGGCGCGCCCCTGCAGGCCTGGGTTTGCATAATAGACGAGCACTTTGGCCTGCTCGGGCGTCTGAGTCTGGTCGTCACTGCGCGGACCTGTCTGCGGTCGTTCACTCCTCCCCATGAGTTCGAATTTATTGGATTGCTGATCTTGCGGACGCAAGGAGCGACCCAGCGGCTTCGATGACAAAGCGCGGTGCGCCGAACGATTGCCTGCGTTCAAATCTGAGCGCGCTTGGATCGCCCACCAGAAGGTGCCGACGGTTCCAGAGACGGCGACGGCCGCGAATACAACGGTAAAACGTGATGCACCCAACACGCTCATTGCCGCCATCCGCCGATTCGCGTCCTATCAGGTCGGGTCGCGCAGCCGCCGGGCGCTTCCGACGACAGCGGTCTTTTTGTGTCGTCCCATTGCGCCGGAAGTTCGACCAGGGCCAGCTTCTGCTGACACGTCCTTCAGCCCGATGGCAGGCTAAACGACTGGCTCAGCCATCGGCAATGCCGGCCCCCGGATTCGGGCTACAGAGAGGCTTGCAGCGAGCAGCTCGCTTGAACGGGCGAGCGGGTGCTCGCGGTGCGAATGAGGAACAGACCGAATAGCGGGCGGTGGCCTTGGGATCGACAGGCCCGCGGTCGCGCCGCGATAAAAGCCGCACACCCGCGAGGCTGCCTCGGTTTGCGCACGCGCCGAAGCAATCACCCATGGGCACGGTCCCAATAGAATTGCCGTGCCGCGTGTGGGCGAGCGGGACAAGTTTTTGTCGTGCAATGCGCCCGCGTCGTGGAGCGCAGCATTTTGCCGTGATATCGTTGACCGCCGTGTCCGAGACGCTAGCCTCGCGGCACCAAACGGGGAGGACGATCCAATGAAGCGGCGCCAGTTTATCACGCTCGTCGGCGGCGTGGCGGCTTTGCCGCTCGCGGCCGGTGCGCAGCAGCCCCAGCCATTTTCCGCTATCGACGAGGCGATGCGCGATGCGGTCGCGCGCAAGGAGGTTGCCGGTGTTGTCGCCATGGCAGCCGATCGCAAGCGCATCATTTACCAGGGCGCCTTCGGCGTCGCAGATATCGGCGACGCGCGTCCTCTCAAGCTCGATGCACTGTTCCGGATCGCATCGATGACGAAGGCCATGACCTCGACCGCCGCCATGCAACTTGTTGAGCAGGGTCGTTTCGCGATCGAGGACCCTGTCGAGAAATATCTGCCTGAGTTTGCCAAACTCTCCGTCTTGGAATCCTTTGACGCTGCCACCGGCGAGTATCGCCTGCGCCCGGCGGCCAAGGCCATGACCATCCAGCACCTGTTCACGCATACATCCGGGCTCGGATACACCTTTACGAGCGCCACCCTGCGAGACTTCAAGCCGCGTGCCGGGGAGGAACATCTGGTTGGCCCGCTCCTGTTCGAGCCAGGCGAGCGCTGGCTCTACGGCACGAGCACGGATTGGCTGGGCCGCCTGGTCGAGAAGATCTCCGGCGAGTCACTCGAGGACTACTTCCGACAGCACATTTTTATCCCGCTCGGCATGGCCGACACGTTCTACTTCGTGCCGAAGGACAAGGAAGCGCGCTTGGTGACCGTAGACCGGCGTACAGGCGACGGTTCGATCGTGCGCGACTCCGTCCAGCCTCCCACATCGGGCTTTACGCCGATCGGCGGCGGTGGCTTGACGTCGACCGCCTATGACTATCTGCGCTTCACGCGAGCGCTGCTCGACGGCGGAGAGCTCGAGGGGGCCCGCATCCTGTCGGCCAGCACGGTCGCCCGCATGGGCCAGAACCACATTGGGACGCTCGGTGTGCCGGCGCAAAAGACCGCGATTCCCGAGCGCAGCGACGATTTCTCGTTCATTGACGACGGCCGGGACAAGTGGGGGCTCGGATTCCTGATCACCACCGACGCCGTCCCAGGCAAACGGTCGGCCGGCAGCCTGAGCTGGGGTGGGATCAACAATACGTACTATTGGCTCGACCCTGCGAGAGGCATTACAGGGGTGATTCTGATGCAGTTCCTCCCCTTTGCAGACCGCCAGGCGCTGGCTCTCTACGACGCCTTCGAGCGCGGCGTCTACCAGCTCGCTTGAGCGAGCCGCTAACGAGCTGTGCTGAGCAAGGGAGTCGCGCGCTGTGCGAAGCTGGGCGACAGGCGTTCTGCGCCCCCGTCCTTGACCGATCCGGATTGGGCGTGCGAAATCGGCCCGCGGCCAGCATGGCGTGCCCTGGGTTTCGTTACGGCTCAACTCGGGTTGCAGGGCAGCGGCATTGGGAGTTGAGGTATGGAGAAGTTCACGGTTCTAGAGGGAGTTGCGGCGCCCCTGAGGTCGATCAATGTCGATACAGATGCCATCATCCCCAAGCAGTACCTCAAAACCATCAAGCGAACCGGCCTCGGCAAAGGGTTGTTCGCGGAAAAACGCTACCTCGACGACGGCAGCGAAAACCCGGATTTCGTGCTGAACAGGCCGGCCTATCGCGGCGCCAAGATTCTTGTCGCCGGTGATAATTTCGGTTGTGGCTCATCGCGCGAGCATGCCCCGTGGGCGCTTAAGGATTTTGGCATCACCTGCGTGATTTCGACCTCGTTCGGCGATATTTTCTACAACAATTGTTTCAAGAATGGCCTTTTACCCATCGAGGTCACGCGTGAGGATTTGGAAAAGCTGTTCGACGACGCCGAGCGCGGCGCCAATGCTCGCCTCACCATCGATCTCGAAAAGCAGGAGATCCGCGGCCCCGATGGCGGCGTGATCAGGTTCAAGATCGATCCGCACCGCAAGCACTGTCTCCTCAATGGCCTCGATGACATCGCCCTCACTCTGGTGCGCAAAGACAAAATCGCGAGCTTCGAAGAGAAAGCGAGGGCAACTCGGCCCTGGGCGTAGCGCGCCAGGGTCCGTTCCGGTCATTCT
>JASHYD010000354.1 GCA_030043175.1 Xanthobacteraceae bacterium
CGCTTTGTTCGAACAGGCTGCCAAAGTAACCCCCGCCATAGCAGCCGGTCCAATTGTAGGGCGCGGGCGGCGGAGCCGCCTTGACGGGAAGATCCGCAGCCATGACCGGACCCGCGAACAACGAGAGCAGACCTAGGTTGACAAGAAACGAACTTTTCATGACTTCCCCCCGATGCGTCGCGGCAAGCGTCCGCTCAGCTCCGACTCCGCCGTTAACAGCGCCGAAGACTCATCCCCTCATCAGAACTTGTAATTCAACCCGATCTTGACGATGTGAGTTGTCGAGGGGTCCTGCCTCCAACAGAAGGTGCCACCGCACACGTCGAAGGAGGTTCCACGTTCGACAAACATGTACTCGAATTTCCCCGTCCAATGATCAAAGATGGCATATTCCGCTCCGCCCCCGACGGTGAACGGACTCTGAAATTTGCTGCCGGTGGCAAAGAAGCCGGGGTTGTTTGCGTCAGTAACGGTGGCGGCGCTGTCAAAAAAGGCGACACCAAACTTGGTGTACAGAAGGAGGCGGTCAAAGGCGACGCCGACCCGGCCGCCGACCAACCCGTAGCCGCTGCCGATCTTTGACGTATCGCTCACGCTTCCGAAGCCGCCGCCCGGCGGCACAACGATGAGAGGCTGCGGCCCGGAGCCCTCGACGTGGAGAAATCCGCCTTCGCCTTCGATGCCGAGAACGAGCCAATTGTTGGCTTGCCAGTTGCAGCCCACTGTGCCGCCGCCGATCCCCTCATTGCCTGGGCTGAAGTCCCATTGGCTGACGCCAGCGGGGGCAAAACCGTTCAAGTCCGTCGCCGTCCACTGATTCTGCGCTGCCCAGCCGATATAGGCGCCGACGTAACAACCCGTCCAGCTGTAGGGCGCCATGGGTTTGGGCGGGGGTGCTTTGCCCGGCAGATCGGCGGCCCGCCCTCGTCCCACACCAACCACGCCGATGGCGGCGAGCGCGACCGTGGCGGCCAGCGCCAATCTGTTCAAATCACTTTTCATGCTTGCTGCCCCAGCCCCTGTTACGCGAACGCCAACCAAGCGCGGGCCGTCCGCCCCAAAACACCCAACAAAACTAGCTATGTCATGTTTGGTACGGAAGTTCGATAAGGCTGCCGAAGCAATAACATGGTTTTAAAATATCTTTTCGTTCCACCTTTGACCTATCTGCGTAAAGGAAAGCCGACTGCTCTGGTTTTGTGCTGTAAATCTATGCAGAGCACATGCAGAGCACAGTTCATCGGATGTACAAGACGGCCGGCGTAAACTTGATCGTCCACTGGGCGGACAAGGCGTGGCTGCGGCTGCGGCTATCGAGGAGGCCCGGAGGGGCAGCATGAGGTTGCTGAAGTTGTGATCCACCGTCTTTCATTGCTTGCCAGCTGTGCGCAAAGCGAACCGTCGCCAAACGGCTGGAGACGTAACCTCTCGATCGGTCTGAATCTCCGGTTTCAAGGTTTGCCACCGCGCAAGCACAGCGAGAAACCGGAAAACCCTGCTGGCGTGTTGCCAACGGGCGCCTGCCTCGCGATACCGCGATACTGGAAGCGGCAGATCGCACGTGACGGGATGCGAAAAGAGCTCCCCGACAGGCTCCTTGATATTGGAAACAGGAGCTCGGGACAATTGCAATAACCACAGTTCATTGGTCCGCCGAACCCAACGGGCTCGAGCCTACCGACGGCACCGGTCCCGACCAGGGATTAACACATGATGCGCAGCTCCATTGGTCAGGATCAGGGTCACCTCTTGTGCCGCTGAGCAGCGTGCACGGGCTCGCCCGGCATCCTCGTGGTTTCGTCGAGGGAAATCTCGGTATTCTTGCCGCACGCGGCCGAAGCAATCTCGCCCCCTGCGCGTCGGAACCCGCTGACGTGACCAACCGTTCGATATTGTGCGTACCGGCTAGCGTCGAGGCCGGGCGCGGAGTAGTCCCAAGCCGGCACGTCGCCGCTACTAAAAAGGCCGCGCGGACGGCCGACCGATCGTATTCCTCACTTAGACAAGCTGGTGCAGCCCTTCAACGAGCTTCGCATAGAGCAGTCAGAAAACGGTCGATCGACACCGCCCTTCAATACCGGGCTAACTATTTCTTCTCCCAGAGATCGCAAGTTGGACGCGCCCGCCTCGATTGAAACGGCCAAACGGACGCTGCTTTCCGGCGGGGTCAATCTGGCGATGGCACCGTTGCCGGTCTGTTTACCCAGAACGTCAAGATTCCCGACGCCGCGGCATTTCCACTCGTCGGCATAGTGGTCGGCCCACAAGCACTGGGTGGATCGATATCAAAGCAGACTCAGCACTAAACCAGGTCATCCTTCTGTTCGGCGCGAGCTATATTCTTTTTTGACGGCGGCGCTTCGTTGCGATTCAACGGCGCGAACGTAAGCGAGAACGTGATCAGCCGATCCTGGTCCCTCCTGTCCTAAGTGGCCGCGATCGCGGCGGCGGTTGTTTGGGGGAGTCCCTGTTGGATGGGACTTTCTCCCGGCAGTCTCCGGTGGAACGCCGCGGACCGACGGCGAAAAGGCTGGTTCTCGGTTACGTTGAATCGTTTTCCGCCGTCACCAATCACGTTTAAACGCATGCTGCGTCGTGTCCCGAGTGACGCCTTGAAACCGTGATCAGTCGGGAAAATCCAGGCGGCAACCCCCATATGTGATGCCAGTGCGGTCGCAATCCGCTCTAAACGCAAGGGGTCCACAATGAGGACAGTCATCTATGGCGCTTTGGCGGCGCTCATGATCACGACCGCCAATGCCGCAGTCCAGGAGGACGTACATAGCGCGCATTTCATGCTTCCCTATTGCAAGCTCAGCCCCAAGCAGACGATGGCCAACGCCAAGAATGCGCTGATTTACGGCCAATGTTTTGGAATGATCTCCGGCGTCGTCATGATGATAGAATTGCTACGACAGGCGGAGGCTAGCGGACAGGCTCAACTTGAGCCGATCCTGTGTACGGACATCCCGGGCAATACCGCCATCGAACACCTTGTTGATGTCGTCGTGAAGTACGCCTCGACACATCCGGAGGAGACGCACGAAAGATTTGAGGTACTTGCCTACGCTGCATTACATGACGCCTGGCCCTGCAAGAAATGAGCGCCGGCATGCCCCGGGAACTTCTGTGAGCGGCGCCGGTGAGGCGACGATGTCCGCCATCAGCGTCAACGGAGCGCGAATCGAGCTGATCGATCGCGGACACGGCCGGCCGGTCCTCTTCCTGCACCCTCATATCGGTCTCGACGCGGCGGCGCAGGTGCTCGCAATGCTCGCCGAAGGTCGACGGTTGATTGCTAGCCCGCAACCGCGAAGCCCGCCGCGCTTTACGCATGGTCCCCGTACATGCATGACCCCAAGCTCAAGGGTAGGCGCACCGCATCCGGATTCCAACGCTCGTACTGTGGGGCACCGCCGACCGCCTAATCGACGAAGCCTATGGCCGGGTGTTTGCAGCTGCCGTGCCGGGCGCAAAATTCGCGACAATCGCAGACGCCGGCCATTTCCCGCACATCGAGCAGCGGCAGACTTTTGCCGCGCATGTCTTTTGCGTTTTCCGATGCCGGACGGCGGGGTCAGACGACGCAGGGTCGTCACCTCTTCATCGTCTCCAATTCCGCGAAGCGGTTGTACTCGGCCGCGCCGCACAGCTCTTTTAAGATGGCCGTCGGGTTCGCCTGGTCCGCCGGACTGAACAGGTCTTTTAAGATGCTCGTCGACTGGTTCGCCGGCCCGAGCTGGGTTGACTCGTCGATAAACTGGTCGAAGCGGCCGCCGGCGAAAACCGCCAGCACATCCCTGCTCCCGACATAGCGTCCGTCGCTGTTTCGCGCATTGAAGCGTAAGCATGCCGCGTAGCGCTTCTGCCGGCCGACCGGCTGGAGAGACGGCTCCGAAACATACGCGTCGCGGATATGGGTCGGATCGCTCAGATAGGTGTGCAGCCCCGCCAGGATATCGGCCCGGTAGTTGTCCGGGTAGACATTGATGCGCGCCTCGCGCTCCTCGCGCAGCTCGCGCGAGCGTCCGGAAACACAACCGGCGAGCGTTGTCGCAAGGAAGAGGGCCAGCAGAACGCGCAGCGGCCAGCACTTCACCCGAATCATCTTCACTCCCAACCCTGATCGCGTGTTCCCGCCCATCCCTTCGATGGTGCGGCTTTCGAGAAGGCGCTTTTATAGCATCTGCCCTCGCCTTTGACCGCGCCATCGTGAATGGCAATTCG
>JASHYD010000030.1 GCA_030043175.1 Xanthobacteraceae bacterium
GACCGCAACCGCATCGCGCTGCAAGGCGAATTGATGGGCGCCGCCGCGCTCGGCGTGAGAAATCTCCTCCTGCTGCGCGGCGACGATCCAACCGCCGGCGATCAGCCGCAGGCCAAGCCGGTGTTTGATCTTGACTCGCGCACGCTTACGCAGACGGCGCGCGCGATCCGCGACGGCAGGCTGCCGCACGGCGTAGAGGTGGCAGCCGCCGCACCGTTCTTCATCGGCGCCGCGGATGTTCCGATCGATCCGCCGCCCGGCTGGCAGCCGGACACCCTCATGGCCAAGATCAACGCCGGAGCGCAATTCATACAGACCCAGTTCTGCATGGATACCGCCATCTTGCGCCGGTACGCGGCCCGCCTCGCTGAAGCCGGGCTTGCCAGCCGCATGTTCCTGCTGGTCGGGGTCAGTCCGCTGCGCTCGGCGAAATCCGCCGCGTGGATGCGCCGCCACCTGTTCGGGACGATCATTCCTGAAACCATCGTGGCGCGCCTGGCGCAGGCCGACGATGCCGCCGTCGAGGGCCGCGCAATCTGTGTTGAGACGATCGAGGAACTCAGCCTGATCCCGGGCGTCGCCGGCGTCCACATCATGGCGCCCGGGAACGCAGCCGCCGTACCTGAGGTGATCGCGGCGGCGCGCCGCAACGTGACGATGGCGGCGAAGGTCGTGTAGCGCGCGCGGACCCGGGGCCGCCCTCCGGCGGTCCGCCGTCAAGCCCTGCGAACAGCCGCACAAGCCGCGGCGGCGCGTCCTGTCCCGGATTGGGCCCCCGCCCGGCTACAGCCCACCTTTGGCGCAGCGGCTGCGCCGCGCAACACGGCCACCCCATCCGGATTTCTAGCGAAACGAACCGCAGCCTTCGCATCGGCTAGGCCATCGCCTTCTTCAAATTCTCATCGACCTTGTCGAGAAAACCGGTGGTGGAGAGCCACTTCTGATCCGCACTCACCAGCAGCGCGAGATCTTTGGTCATATAGCCGGCCTCGACGGTGCCGACACAGACCTTCTCGAGCGTGTCGGCGAACTTCGCCAATCCGGCGTTGCCGTCGAGCTTGGCGCGGTGCGCGAGGCCGCGCGTCCAGGCAAAAATCGATGCGACCGAATTGGTCGAGGTCTCGCGGCCTTTCTGGTGTTCGCGGTAATGGCGCGTCACCGTGCCGTGGGCGGCCTCAGCCTCCACGACCTTGCCGTCGGGCGTGGTCAGCACCGAGGTCATCAGGCCGAGCGAGCCGTAGCCCTGTGCCACCGTGTCGGATTGCACATCGCCATCATAGTTCTTGCAGGCCCACACGTAGCCGCCGGACCACTTGAGCGCCGCCGCCACCATGTCGTCGATGAGGCGATGCTCGTAAGTGAGCTTGTTCTTGTCGAACTCCGCTTTGAACTCGTTGTCGAACACCTCCTGGAAGATATCCTTGAAGCGACCGTCATAGACTTTCAGGATGGTGTTCTTGGTCGACAAGTACACCGGATAGCCGCGGCTGAGCCCGTAGTGGAACGAGGCGCGGGCGAAATCGCGAATCGAGTCGTCGAGATTGTACATTGCCATGACGACGCCGGCGCCTGGCGCCTGGAACACCTCGCGCTCGATCCTCTTGCCATCCGCCCCCGTAAAGGACAGCGTCAGTGTGCCCTTGCCGGGAAACATGAAATCGGTGGCGCGGTACTGGTCCGCATAGGCGTGGCGGCCGATGATGATGGGCTTGGTCCAGCCCGGCACCAGGCGGGGTACGTTGCGGCAGATGATCGGCTCGCGGAAAATGGTGCCGCCCAGGATATTGCGGATGGTGCCGTTGGGCGACCGATACATCGCCTTGAGGTTGAATTCCTTCACTCGCGCTTCGTCGGGTGTGATGGTCGCGCATTTGACCCCGACTCCCACCTGCTTGATCATCTCCGCGGCGTCGATCGTGACCTGGTCGTTGGTCCTGTCGCGGCTCTCCATGCCGAGATCGTAATAGAGCAGCTCAATGTCGAGATAGGGGTGGATCAGCTTGTCTTTAATCAACTGCCAGATGATCCGGGTCATCTCGTCGCCGTCGAGCTCGACCACCGGGTTTGTCACTTTGATTTTGGCCATTTATTGAGCAACCTTTGTTCGAGCGCGAGATATGGAGAGCGGGGAAGTCGGCGCGCGCCCCGTGAATGGTTCCGAGCCCCCTCCGGCGGGCGTCGCTATAACACAGGACCACGCGGGCAGTAATCAGTCATCAGTGCTGGCGAGCATTGCGCGCTTGTCAGATATCGGCCTCGCCAGGGGCGCCGACCACGCCGGACGGGACCGGGGCTGCACCTACCCCTCCCCACCGGCCTGCCTACCGGTCTTCACCTTGCGGTGGCGTTGGTGCGGCGGAATGCGGGGCGGGAGCAAATCGCGCTTCGACCGCCTTGCGGAGATCGGGAAAGCGATCGAACTGGTGGCAGATCGCGAACAGATGGTCGTCGGGCCCGTGAATGAGTGCGTCGCGGTCGAGCCGATAGAACGCCCGCGGCTCCAGAGCCATGGTGGCTATGTGCCGATTGTTCTCAACCACGATCCCGGCGACTTCAGGGGCGAGATGAACGAGATAATTATGGATGGCCTGGTCGTAGCCGTGGCCGATCTTGCGATAGATCCGCCATGGCAGAACGCGAATCCGCTCCACCATCAGCTCCAGGTAGGCGAGGATGGCGGCGGTTCCACCGATGGTGATGCCGCTGCAGCTGATTCGGCATGCGGCTAATTGCTCCGCCTCGTCAGCTGAAAAGCAGCCGCGGACCCAGCGCGAATTGGTCGGATCCTCACCAATGGTGCGGACCGCGCTTTCGAGGTAGAAATGACATTTCGGACTTGCGATGCCGTCGAACGGGTTGCGCTGGAACACGACGTCGCGCACGTCGGAAATCATGACCTGATCGTAGCGCGACAATCGCGCGCGCAGAAATTCAAGGTAGATGGCGTAGCGTCGCGCGTGGACGGAGCGGGTGAACGAACGGGTCTGAAGGAGGCGAATCACGCGGATGCGGCGGCTCTTGAGATAGCGTGCGACGCGCAGGCCCGGCCAGCGGATCAACAGCAGCACGTCGCCCGCATAGTTGGCGCGTAGCGATTCGACAAACACCCGCACTTGCGCGACGTCGAATCCGACGGCGGCGCCGAGCACGAGGCGGCGACGGTCGGGATCGAAGGAGGCGGCCGCTATGTCCGCGACCGGCGCAGGCGTTGTGAGCGACAAGCAAGCTTCCTGAATTGGCCCGCGTCCAGGCGGACGGCGATCGTCTGGCGGCAATTATCGTGCTTCAGGTCCGATTGCAACGTCGCCCGGCTTTGGGCAAAGCATTCCGCCGATGGCAAGGATCAGCCCCGACGTGGGCGTCCGGCCCGAGACACCCATGGTCCGGCACGGGCGCCAGACCGCGTCGAACTTAACTTGGCGCCTGCTGCGGTCCGCCGTTTTATGCCGAGGAGAGAATGCCAGGAGCCGGAACCGACCATACCAGGGAATGGAGCGCATTGGGCGGGCCGATCGTGGTGCTGGTGGAACCGCAGCTCGGCGAGAATATCGGCACGGCGTCGCGGGCGATGGCAAATTTCGGGCTAACCCGGCTGCGGCTGGTGCGACCGCGGGATGCGTGGCCCAATGTGCATGCCCGTCGCGCCGCGTCAGGCGCCGACGCCGTGCTCGAGAGCGCAGCACTCTACGACAGCCTGCAAGCAGCGCTTGCGGATTGTACCTTCGTGCTGGCGACCACTGCCCGCGCCCATGATCAGGCGAAGCCGGTGATCGGCCCGGCGCAAGCCGCACGAGAGATGGCGCCGCGGATTGCCGCCGGCGAAACCGTCGCGGTGGTGTTCGGCCGCGAGCGCTGGGGACTGATGAATGACGAGGTCGGGCTCGCCGACCGCGTCGTTACGTTTCCGGTCAATCCGGCATTCGCTTCGCTCAATCTCGCCCAAGCGGTGCTCGTCGTCGCCTACGA
The DNA here is from genome assembly GCA_030043175.1 of Xanthobacteraceae bacterium. The sequence continues at coordinate 3,967 of JASHYD010000030.1, forward strand.
GTGGTTCAAGGCGGCGGGCGGCGGGTTGCCGTTCGGGATGGCGGTGCGGTCGCCACCCGCAGGCAAGGAGCAGCTGTTTGCCTTCTTCGCCACCCTGGAACGGGAATTGGAGCGCGTGGAATTTTTCCGCCCGGCCGAAAAGCGCGACACCATGACGATCAACCTGCGCAATATTTTCACGCGCATGGCGCCGACCCAGCAGGATATTCAGACCTTGCACGGGGTCGTGACGGCGATCGCCGCCGGCCGCAAGGGGCCAGCGAGGGGCGGTATTCTGGACGGCCGGGAGGCCGGCATGCTGCGCGAGCTCTTGGCCGAGCATGCTAGCGGCCAGGTGCCGGGCGAGCGGGGGCCGGTGCGCGGCCTGTCGCGGTTGTTGCGCCGCAATCCAACTGACGCAGAGCGGGCATTGTGGGAAGCGCTCACGAAGGATCGCCGCTTCGCCGGCTGCGGTTTCAAGCGCCAGGTCCCGATTGGGCCGCATATTGTTGATATCGTGTCGTTTCCGCTCCGCGCCGTGATCGATCTTGTGCCCGCAGCGGAGGGCCGCGAGGCGGTGCAGGCCCGGGGCCGCAAACGGGCCTGGCTCAAGTCGCGGGACTACAGAGTGTGCGAACTCATGGGGTGTGAGGTCGAAATGGACGTCGCTGCTGCGCTTGAGCGAATCGCGCGCGAGTTTGGGATTGGCAGCGTCCGCTGATCCGGTGGCGAAAGCCCCTGCGTTCGGGCGGCCTTCAGGCAGGGGATGGTTGCTCAACGCCGGCTCTACGCCTCCTCCGCGTCGTCGCCAGCTTCCTCGCCGGCGAGGATCTTCCCGGCGATCAGGCCGGAGTTCTGCCGGATTGCCGCTTCGATGCGGGAGGCGATGTCGGGATTGTTGCGCAGGAACGCTTTTGCGTTCTCGCGGCCCTGACCGATGCGCTGGCTGTCGTAGGAAAACCACGAGCCGGACTTCTCCACGATTGCGGCCTTGACGCCAAGATCGATGATCTCGCCCATCTTGGAAACGCCTTCCCCGTACATGATGTCGAACTCGACCTGTTTGAACGGCGGCGCCAGCTTGTTTTTCACCACCTTGACGCGGGTCTGATTGCCAACCACCTCGTCGCGCTCCTTAATGGCGCCGATGCGGCGGATGTCGAGGCGCACCGACGCATAGAATTTCAGCGCATTGCCGCCGGTCGTGGTCTCCGGGCTGCCATACATAACGCCGATCTTCATGCGGATCTGATTGATGAAGATCACCATGGTATTGGAACGGCTGATCGAGGCGGTGAGCTTGCGCAGCGCCTGGCTCATCAGCCGAGCTTGCATGCCCGGCTGGTTGTCGCCCATCTCGCCTTCGAGCTCAGCACGGGGCACCAGCGCGGCCACCGAATCGACCACCATGACCTCGAC
>JASHYD010000355.1 GCA_030043175.1 Xanthobacteraceae bacterium
GACCACGATCATGAATAACACTTTTAATACGCCGGCTAAGCTCCCGATATGGCGGACGGTGCTGCAAGCCCAGCAGGCCATGATTAAGAACCTGCCTGAACTCTTTCGGTTATCCCGGATGTGGATATTGCTGACGATACCGGGCTATACGGCCGTTGTATGGTTCCTCGAGCGACCCATAATCACCCAGACCATGCAGGCGTTGAACGCCCACGAGCCATCGGGAGTCGGTCTTATGCGGCTTCAGTTGGTGCAGGTTCTTATTCTTTTGATCAACTTGCCGGCGCTCGCTTCGATGGCGGTGGCCTGGCACCGGCTTCTTCTCAGGCAGGAACACGTCGGAAGCAGCTATCTTCGGCTCGATCGAACCGTCATCAGGTACGCGGCAGCCTTGTTGCTGGTCGAGTTGATCATCTTTGCTCCGCAGTATGTTCAATTGATCTTCCGAGAACTCAAGATGGTAACCAGTCCGGCCTTTGGGCTGCTGTTTTTTATTGGCTTGCTGATCTCATCGCGGCTGTCGCTTGTGTTGCCGGCCCGGGCGTTGGGGCAATGCGACGTCACCTTCGGGGCCGCCTTGCGGGCCGGCCGACACAATACGTTACGTCTCTTCACAACCTACGTCCTGTGCATAGCGCCGTGGCAGTTGATTTCGGGTGCGATCGCAGGCGGCCTCATTGGTGAACTTTCTTTGTTCATGCAACAATACGCCGTCCTCACCGTCGCCCGCGTGCTAATCAATGCGATTCTGCTCGTTGGCTGGATGGGCGTCATCGGTGCGGCTTCGATTGGGTACCGCGATCTCATCGAGGACCGAACCGTGCGGCGTTGACGGGCTGATATCCGCAATGGGTCAACGGCGGGGCAGATCAAGAGTCCGGTGTGATGTTCGTTCACCTGAACCCCATCGCGGCGGGTCACCGCCGTATGGCCACCAGCCTCTTGGTCTTCACCCCGAACTCTGCCGCCCCCTTTTCCATCGCGGCCGCTTCGTCCGGGGCCTCTACGATGCCCAGCCGCTCCTGTCTGGCTGCCAGCTTGTAGATGGTCCAGGTCGTCGGCTTCGGCGGGTCCGGTTTCTTCGCCATGGCAGCAGTATCGGCCGTCAGGCGTGCGCTGCCAACGAGAAAAAAGTTGACATTGACGGTGCTGAATTGGTGACGCTGCCGGCTCGACGTGAGCCGCATATGGGCAACTGCGATGAGTGACGAAATCAGTGTTGAGACGAACACCGTGAATTAGCAGAATTGGCGGCGTGTTTCGCAGAGTTTAAGCGCCAAGTGACGTCGCGTTTCGCAGGGATGGACCGCACCATCGCGCAAATAAGGTGCGACGTCTCCGAGGTGCGCCAGGAGGTGTCGCGGATGAGCGCGGTGCTCGATGAGCATGACCGTATGATTGCAGACATCTGCTGGAGGCTTGGCATGGTCCCCCGAATCACCGGATTGCGGGCAGGAACCGCAATAAGCTCTCGGCAATAGCGAAGTCTCTCAGGCTCGCGCCCTTATCCGAATAGCCCTGAGGGGCTTGAGATCACTCCTTCCGTCGGAATCCCTGAACCCAAGCTTCGTTGCTTTCCCGTGAACCACCCACCGCTCCAATGTAGACGAACTGCGACCCCGGCGGCTGAAACTGATGAAAGACAGCCTGATAGTCCTGGGCGAAGGCTGTCTTGCCTCGAAGATAAAAGCGAGTCTGCGACCCCGCCGCACTCGCGACGAAATCTGCAAGCTCCAATCCTGGCTCCCTCGCGGACTTTGGCATGAAACAGTATTCAGTGGGGACGGGCCGCTCGTCTTCGGGCAGTTCGAGCTCGCCAAAATGCTAGCGCACCAGTGGGTCACCACGCTCAGAGCTCTCGAAAATCAAGGCAACGGTGGGGCACGGCAGTAGAGATACAAGCCGTGCGATCTGCTTTTTCAGCGGTCCCATCACGGCCGCCATCGCATGCGACTCGACAGCGAACTTCGTCTTGATTGTTGCAGCCACGGCAATACGGGCAAACGCTGGGGACTTGAAGAACTGCGACACCGCAGCGAGATTTCCCGGCGTGTAGTCAAGCTCTGCGGCATGAAGGGGAAGGTTGGGATCGCCATTGATGGCGCGCCGTAGCTCTCGCCACTGCGCTTTCACCACTGCGTAGTGTTCGCCAAGTATCGCGCAGCCTCCGATCGCATAATACGGCTGATTTCCGGCAAACGTCTCATGGCCGGTTTCATCGATGAAAACCAGAAGCGAGTCGCCGGTGATCTTGAGTTCTTCTGATGTCTGTATATCCAGGGACTCTCTGGGCCCTACAGCCCATTACGGGCTTGTTTCTGGACTGTGGAGCAGTTATCGTATAACCCTATCATCGTAGCTGGAACCATGTCTATGGCCTTGACCAATGCCGAAAAGCAGGCTCGCTATCGTGAGCGTCACCTCGGCGTCGACGGTGGAAAGTCACGCGTTGGGCTCATTCTCGACGCCACCACCAGGGCGAAAATGGACCGCCTAGCACGCTACAAGGGTTATACGATAACTGCGCTAGTTGAGGAACTGGTCGAGAGTGCCGAGCGGCGGGTCACTGGAAGGCTCACCGGCAAGGCGCTCAAGGCGTACTTGGACCCCGAATAGCTGCCGCATACCTGTCATCGCGGTTACGCGCGTAACCACACAGTCAGAACAACGAGGTGCAGCAATGAACGCTCTCAACATCATCAGGCCGTACCGTTATGAGGGCACCTGGGTGTTCGACGACACACAGTACGGCTTGCTCCATGAGCCTTTCGTGGCGGGCGCTGACACCCTGATCGACCGCGCGGTGGCAGATATCCCCAACGCCGCGGAAGGCTTCAGTTTGATCTTTTCCGCTGAGCCATTCCCAAATTTGAAGCTTGATCTAAGTAGCGGTGCCTTCGGCAGGATTGACCTGAGCCAGTTCGACCTATCGGGGGCCAACTGCAAAGACGCAAACTTTACGGAAGGCAAGTTTCAGGACTCAAATTTGAGCGGCACGGACTTTTCTCACGCTCTGCTAGAGCGCGCCGATCTTACCGATGCCGATTTGTCGGACGTCAATTTGCGCCGGCGCGAATCTATCGGGGGCCAATCTGACCGAAACTAAGGTCACGGCAAAAACGAAGCTTGCTTGCAATCTTCAAGGTGCGAGATTCGGGCCCGAAATCCTTCTCCAGGCCAATATTGCCGGTGCGGATTTGACCTGTCACGATCTGGTTGCTGTCGATCTGTCGAGTCGCGATCTCCGAGGTACGATCTTTGACAACGCGAAGGCTCATCATGCGAAATTCGTCAACTCAACTTTGCATAACGCCAAATTCAGAAAGGCTGATCTTGAAGGCGCAGACTTTACTGACGCGGATTTAGACTAACTGAGGCCGTCTTGGGGCGGCAGACCTGCAGGAGGCGGTTCTTGTTCGAGCTCAACTTTACTGGGTCGACCTTTCCAATGCCGATCTCGCGGGAGCCGACATTACGGATACTTGGTTCTACGAGACAACTCTTAGCGGAGCTGACTTTGCCGGTGTTCGGGGCGCGCATCGCGCTGATAATTTGCGATCAGCCATCATTGAAAAAGATGTACGCGCGTTCGACTTCGTAGTTCGGGACTGGCAAGAACGATGGGTCGATTGGGAGATGATCCGCGTGGCGGGCCGACTGCCATTGTTCGGGGCGTCGTACAGCGCCTTGATCCTGATCCCAGCCTACCTTTATGCGCTGGAAGTCTATAAGAAAAAGTTAAGGCCGCGAGGGCCTGGATTGAAGTGTCGGCTGTTCCAGGTAAGCCTCATTATTGCCGCCCGGCCGACACCAACATCCAAGACCTGCCGACCGTTGACAAGCGAGGTATCGAGCCTGGCGCGCCTCCTCCATCGCTGCTTGAGTGACTTGCCCCTGGTTGTCATCAGATGCGACGTCTAGGCACTCACACCATTGGTCCAGCGAAGCTTGCGGCCAATCCTAAAATGTCGTCCGGCAAATAGTATGTTTGCTTGCCCCAGGCCGCAAAGCACAATGACATGCGAGCCCGCGGGGCCTGGCGGTGAAAAGAACGTGTTCATCGGCGTTGCGCAACGGGCATTATGCCGGCCTGCGCCTTTGAGTGAGTGGCAGGGGTATGTGGGCAATTCCAAACAACCGCGGCGAGGGCGACAATGGCCCATCGTGCGGGTTATGCGACTGCTTCTCGGCCCGTACGGAGGCTTCAACGCTCGATGCCGCTTGGGCTGTCTCCGGCATCCGCCAAGCTTGATCTCGGAAAGACGCGTCAGACCGCGGTGTTGTTACCTGCCGGGATCGCGGCGACTTAAGCGGGCGTATGATTGTCATTCGGATGTCTGTCCGCGATCGAATCCAAGGAGGTCGTAATGACCCGTGAACCAGATTACACGAGGCGCTGGTTAATCAATGCGAGCGGGGCGTCCCTTTTGGCGAACGCCGTTTCGGCGAATGCATCTTATGCGCAAACCGCCGTTGGGGCGTCGCGGATCGCAGCGTCGACGGGAGACCGCACTGCGGACCACAACTCCGTCTCCCCGATCACGACGGCACTCGCGGACTATGTGGCACGGACGCTCGATCGTGAGCTGCCCGCCACGGCGGTCGCCAGAACCAAGCTGCATGTGCTCGATACCCTCGCAGCGATGGTATCCGGCTCGCGGCTCAAGCCCGGTGAATTTGCGGCACGTT
>JASHYD010000356.1 GCA_030043175.1 Xanthobacteraceae bacterium
GCCCGGATCAAACCGTGCGCCAGCAGTTCGGCCAGCCACATGGCATCGTTGACGTCGGTCTTGCGGCCCGGCACATTCTTCACGTGTGCGGCGTTCGCCAGCACCAACTCAAATTCGCCTTCATCCAGGATGTGCCACACCGGCTTCCAGTAGATGCCGGTCGCCTCCATGGCTACGTGCGTGCAACCGTTGACCGCTAGCCACTCCGACAAGCGCAGAAGGTCCGCCGTGGTCGTCTGGAAGGTACGAACTTCCCTCGTCACCTTGCCATCAGATACAAGGCGCAGGCAGGCCACCACCTTCTCTTTGTGAACGTCAAGACCGCAGCATTCTGCCGATGAGCGGTGCAGAGCGGCAGCAGCGCTATCGCCATCATGACCTGGCGCGACACCCGGGCTTTATTAGCACGGCGGATTGATGAGCCTGCGGGCGGTACGCCGGCTCATTCCGCCTTGACGTTTCCCTCGTGGATGACGCGACCGAAGTCGTCGTATTGGATGCGAAGAAAACGGTGAAATCGGCGCCGCACGTGACCGCTGGATACATCCCCTGGGCGACAAGCTTTGCCTTGACCTCAGGTGCTTGTACTGCTGCAGTGAACCAACCGGCGAGCCGGGAGGTCGTTTCCTTTGGCGTTTTCGCCGGCGCAACAAGTCCTAGCCAGAAGTCGAGCTGGTAGTCATTGTAGCCAGACTCCGCGATGGTTGGGACGTCCGGCAGAGGCTCGATCCGCGTCTTTGTGGTCACGGTGAGGACGCGCAGCTTGGCCGAACTCAACTGACCAGCCACTGTGGAGTACGCTGCCAACACCGACGTCACATGTTCGCCTAGCAGCGTACTAATTGCAGGAGCCCCACCACGGTATGAGACGAAAGTCATTTCGACATTCGCTGCGCGCTTGAGTTTCTCAAACGCGATTTGCAGTGAGCTTGCTGGTCCAACACTCGCCAATGTCAAGGCGCCAGGCTCCGCGCGTGCCGCGTTAAGCAAATCGGCAAGGGTCGTAGGACGAAGCGCCGCTGACAGCGATGACGTTCGGGATACTGACAAGCTAGCAAATCGGCTCAAAGCGCAAATTGTAGTCGAGTTTTCTTAGCTGCGAATTTGCGAGCAAATCTGGGGAAATCATCATCAGGGTGTTGCCATCGGGAGCGGCGTGCGAAACGGCCTCGGCCGCGATCATCCCGGTCTCCACAAGCATCATAACTCCTTGGGCGTGACGAATCTGCTCGCCCAGCAGACGAGCCAGGGTGTCGAGAGCACCGCCTGGCGAAACCCGAACGACTATCTTGATAGTTCTCGTCACTCAAGCACCGTGGCTGGACAGCGTGAAAAGGATGGTTGCAACGGCGACTACGACTTGTAAGAACTTAGCGCGCGCGAACCTCATGGCATCGCCTCCAGCCTAGATCCCTCTAAAGCGAAAGTCTGGTGTGAGATGGGTCACAAAGACGGGAGTGACGGAAGAAGAAAAGCGATGCCCAGCGGCAACGCGCGAACTGCAACCGCTCGGCGACCCGTATGAATGCAATGTCCTTCGGATTTCGTTGATGTGGGCAGCGTGCGGTCGATCGGCTGCGGCCCAACCTGGGCCGCTACAGTAGGCGGCGTTGCCCACCAGAAATCCGTGCCGGCGACGGCTACGGCGCTTGCGTTGTCGTCGGCTGATAGGATCCCGGATCGTCCCACATTGCCGGGTGCATCCGATTCTCGATTATCAAAGGAAACCGCCATGTCGTTGAGCCGGAAGTTCGCAGCGTTTGTCGCCAAGCTGACATACGAAGATCTCCCGCCGGAGGTCGTCGACCGGGCCAAGGGCGTGACATTGCAGGCCCTGAGTTCGGCCTTGGTGGCGCATGACATGCCGGCAAGCCGGCAGGCTCTGGCGCTGATGCAGGAGGAGGAGGTGGGCGGCGGCGGGGCCGCGACCGTGCTCTGCAACGGCGGCAAGTTGACTAAGGGCGGAGCCGCCTTTGTCAACGCGGAAATGATCTTCGCCGGCGGGAAATGGGACACCTTCCGCATGCTTACGCACCCAGGCATCGCTATCCTGCCTACGGCTCTTGTGACGGCGGAAGTCACCGGCGCTTCTGGCAAGGCGTTCCTGACTGCTGTTGCCTCAGGCTACGAGGTCATGTCGCGAATGGCGGCTGAGTTCATTCCGACGGTGATGTCGCGTGGCTTTCATGCTGGACCGGTATTCGGCATCTTTGGCGCAGCGGTCGCGGCCGCCAAATTACAGCGCCTCGATGAGGACCGGATCCACAGCGCGATCGCGCAATGTGTCAACCTAGCGGCCGGTAACCTCGAAGGTGCGCGCAGCGGCGGTCGGTCATTGCGCGAGGGCGGTGCGGTGCGCAACGCTCTGCTCGCCGTTGCCCTCGCGAAGCACGGTACCCCGAGCGGCGAAACGACCTTGGAGGGAGAGGCCGGCTTTTACCACGCCTATGCCGGAAACAACCGCGGGGAATTGCGCTTTAGCTTCACCGGCGAGAACCACGCCGATCTTGCCCAAATCACGCGAGCTCTCGGTCACGACTGGCTCTTTCTCGAGACGCTCTATCGGATCTATTCGACCGCTGGCTACAACATCGCCCATATCGACGTGACTGCACGGCTGTGCGAGGAGCATGACATTGCAGCCGCCGACATCGACCACATCGAAGCCTTGGTCAACTGGCTCGAGACCGAGTATCCTAGCCCGGCCTTCTCGAGTCGCAGCATCGAGAGCCCACCGCAAGTCGGCAGCACCCAGTATTTCACGGCCTGGGGGGCGGCCGAGCGCCGTTACCCGCTGTTGCGCCGCGAACGGCCCGGCCCCGACGAGACCGATCCACCGGCGGTGCTCGAGCTGATGCACCGCGTGACCCTGGTCCCGACGGTGCGCCGCCCTTTGTTCGGCCCGCGGATCACTGTGTTCACCAAGGATGGCAGGAGCTTCACCAAGGAAGGCACCGGCCGCGAGTTCATTTGGGATTTCCAAGAGGAGGCCAGACGCATCCGCCCTCTCGCGCCCGGCCTCGCGATCAGTGAAGGTCAATTCGCAGAACTGATCGACACGTGCCACCACCTGGACTGCTTCGATAGGGTGGCCGAGAAGCTGATCGATTTGACGATTCCTGGCTGATCCGAGAAGCCGCTTGGGGGACGGGACGAACCTGAAAGTCTACCCCGGGGCGCCCCACGCAACGCACCGCGACCCGAACGAGCTTATTTGGGACACCGTCTCGCTTACGACGCCCCCGCGGCCGACGCCGCCGCGGCGGACGATGCGATCGAGCGAACGCACCGCTCTCTGTCGCCGCGCCTTGGCAGATAAGCCGATAGGCGTCAAGCGACATGCTCTCGGTCAAGCTGGTCGTTGAGTGACGCCGATTGCGTAGCACGGTGCCGCGAGATTGCGATGACGCTGTAGCCAGCATAACCGGGTTTTGTGCCATGACTCATGCTGAGAACCAACGGCGCTACCGCGCGCGTCATCTTGGTCCTAATGGGGACCTGGCGCGCTTGCGGCTGTTCGTGAGCCTTGACCCGCGTGATCAGCGAGCCTAACCCAACTCATCGAGGAACTGGCTGCGAGCGCACAGCGTACTGTCAAAGCGAAGCTTTCGGGCGCTGCGCTCAAGGCGTACCGGAACGCCGGCTACGAGGACGATCGGCCGATTACGGCGTAACTGCGCAATGTGTGGTCCTTCGCCCGCGTAGGCACCCGTCATTGTCGCCAAGGCGATCGCCGAGCTGGACGCCGAGATTGCTGCGGGCTTCACAAATACGGCCACCAACTGACGTCCTAACCCCTTTGATCGGAACGTCGTGCGGCCGGAGTGTTGAAGCCCTCGTGGCAGCTGAGGGGGGTGCAGGTCCTCTTTACGTCGATGTACGGCCTCCCCCGCCGCACTAAAATTGCACCCGCTGCCGGAAGCGGCTGTCTTGTCAGGCGGTCTCCTTCTCAGCGATTGGCGGGCTGAAATGGCTCGCAGCCGTTCAAACGACTCCGAATGTAAACGCTCTCGCAGACGCCCGCGCGTTTGTCCGAAACGCTTCAGGTGTTCGAAATCGCCGCGGTATGCCGCCCTAAGTGCCGCGCATGCGAATATGAAGGAGCCGTCGCATGGACGTTCGCGCTGTTCGTTGCTTGCGGCTTCGAACCTTGTGCCAGTGCGAGCGTTCCGCCCAGGACAGTGAATGCAAGTGTGATGGCGAGCGCGTCCGTCGATCGACTGAGGTTTTTCGCTCTGCCCCTATTATCGGTCTCCTGTCTTCTGTCGCAGTGAACCGCGATCGCCTGAGCAGGACAAGATTGGCCGATAATGCCGATGGCCGTTAATTCGGTCCGCGGCAATCGACGGGTGGCCTCCAAACCGCCCCCCGCTCTTTTCTGAATGCGATCCAGAGCAGCATGAGATGGCTGCTGGTAAGTTATTCGGGTTCGGGCAATACCTCGGACAATGACAACCATACTTCATTCCCAGGACCCTAAGTATCACCAGGCGTGCGGCTGGGCCAAACAACCAAAGCCGCTGGGAGACAGGTACTTTCACGACCACGCGGCGGTCTTCTGCCAACTGATGGCCCGTACGTCGGGCTGATTCACCCGAACCCCTCACGCGGGCATGATGCAAGCGCACATCAGCGGTGTGATGGCCGAGCGTTATGTGAACGTCTTCACAGACGGTCGTGCGTTTGCCGGAACATAATCCAAGGCATTCCACCGACCGATGAGTGAACCAAGTCATCGCAATTCAGGGCGGATTTCGGAGACACAACATGAACATTCCGCGCCGAACATTCCTGAAATTTGCTGGGGCTGTTGCAACCGTGACCGCCCTTCCGCGCATCGCGATGGCGCAAACCTATCCGACTCGCCCAATCACCCTGATCGTGCCAGTGGCTGCGGGCAGCTCCTCGGATGTAGTTGGTCGAGTCGTGGCCGACCCGATGTCAAAGTCGCTCGGACAGCCCATCATCATCGAGAATGTCAGCGGAGCGGATGGCACCATCGGCACCGGCAGGGCTGCCCGTGCCGTGCCTGATGGCTATACGATCGCTATGGGGTTCACCAGCTCGCATGCTTTGAACGGAGCTTTCTATTCGCTTTCGTACGACGTGTTGAATGATTTCGCGCCGATCTCACCGTTGATCACCGGCTCGTTAGTGCTTTATGCCAGAAAGACGATGAGCGAAGGACTTGAGGGAATTGATCGCCTGGTTGAAATCTAATCCCAACAAGGCATTTGCGGGGGTCTTTACGGGCGGCTTTCGCCTCATGAATGCGTTGTTGCAGAGACAAACTGGGACACAATTTACCCTTGTGCCTTATCGCGGCAGTGCCCCCGAAAAGCAGGACCTGGTCGCCGGTCAGATCGACCTTTGCTTCGATACGTCGGTTCTGCTGCGGCTGGTGCGAGCGGGCAGCATAAGGGCTTACGCAGTGACAAGCGATACGCGCATGGCGCTTGCGCCCGAGATTCCAACCTTTGCCGAAATGGGCCTGCCGGCGCTTTCATTCCCCATCTGGCAGGGGCTTTTCGCGCCCAAGGACACCCCGAAGGACATCATCTCCAAGCTCAATGCCGCGACTGTGGAAGCATTGGCCGATCCTGCGGTACAATCCCGGTTTTCGGATCTTGGGTTTCAGCTCTTTCCGCGCGCGCGACAAACCCCAGAGGACCTCCGCGCACTGCAAAAGGCCGATATCGAGAAATGGTGGCCGATCATCAAGGAATTGATGATCGACGCCGAATGAGTTCGGGCGATTTCGCCGGGCGCATCAATTTTTATATCGGGTGATGAACTGCGCCGAGTCAACATGCGGGTGATTTCGCCTTTGCGGCGCAATCGCTTCCGGCCGCGAGCGTTCCAGACGTCATCGAGGCAGAGTATTTGACCAGCAATGCGTTGCTCGCCCAAGTCCATGACTTCAGCACTCGCGAGCGCCCCGAGGTACTCTCACATCGCCGCATTGCGCGTTGGCAATTCGCGTGCGCACGAAACGCCCCCCTGACGGTATTGTCCTGGCGGCCCGCCATGCGTCGCCTCACTGTCGGATCAACGGCCGGTCGCCGTTAGGTCCGCCATGATATCCACGTCCTGCCTCTGACGGAATTATTGCGCGGATAGGGGTTTAGGCACAGCTTGCGTCCAAACCTAACGCCATTGCAGGGTGATTTGCCCCACTCTAGATTACCGCACTGGCAGCCGGGGGGGAGGCACATGGAAGGCGTTTTTTCATTCGTTCAGGCGCACAAGCCATATTTTGAATTGGCGCAGGCCTTCAGTTCAGTCCTCAATCTCTTCGCATGGCTGCTCGCCGTCCTGCTACTGGTCATCGCGCTTCGAAAGAGCCGCATCGAGAGCCTTTCCGTCGGCCCCTTCAGCTTCCGGATGATGAAGGAGGAGGCCATCATCGCCACGGCCACGGCAAGCCGGGCATGGCAGTCGCCCTCCGAAGAAAAAGTCGATGTGCCGCGCATTCGCGCCATGGTCGACCGCGTCTTCACGCCCGCGACGCTGAACAACCTAACCGGCAAGCCCATCCTGTGGGTCGACGACAATCCGACAAACAATGAGCTCGCAGTGCGGGCGCTCAGGAAGTTTGGCCTCGACATCGAGCAGGTGACCAGCACCGAGGCGGCGATGGCGGCATTGCAACGTCGTAAGTTTGACCTGGTGATCTCGGATATGGCTCGCGGTGATGACATGCGCGCCGGCTACAGCCTGCTCAAGTTGCTCCGCGACGGCGGTAGCAAGGTGCCGTTCTTTATCTTCGCGGGATCAGACACGCCGGAGTACAGGCGCGAAGCCACTAAACGCGGCGCCCAGCTGTCGACCAACGACATGCTCGAGCTGGTCGACCACGTCGTGAAGTACCTCGGAGAAGCGCCGTAGATCTTCTCCGAAGTCAGCCAAGCTCAATCTGTTGCGCGCGAGCGGCCGCCGGCATTGGTGGCGTTCTCACCGTCGGCCGTGTTGCCATAGCGGTCGGCGTAGGTCGCAACTCACCAAAGAAACGCGAACGCCGGTGCTGATGCACAACCGGCAACTGGCGCGGCGCGATTACGAATGCGAGCGCAACGGTACGGCTAACCTGTTCGTGATCTTCGGGCCGCTCGAAGGGTGGCGTCACGCGAAGGTGACCTCGCGCCTTGAAGCCTCGGGGAAACGGGCTTAGTGGAAGTATCACGTGCTACTCGGCGCTTCCCACTTTCATCTGATATTGGGGTAGGCTTGTAGATCATCACGTTGATATCGTTTGGCGCTCCAGCGGCAGCTTCCATCTTCGGCACTGATGCGACCACACAACGACGTGGGCTGCACGCGGTTTTGGCGGACGCAAAAACATGCTCCAAGCGTGGCTGCCGCTGAGGCCAGCGATAGCAAGGCGGTTTGTTGGGCCTCAGACTGTCGGTGCTCGAAGGGGGGCGGGTCAGCGGTCGGCGCTTGAGTCCGGCAGCATCCTCCTGAAGCTCCTCGATTGCTTTGGGCCGGCAGATCTTCGCCAGAAAGGAGGCGTCGCAGACAGGCATCAGCCGCGGGTGGATGGGATCAACCAGGAACGGCTGCCCCGACCTCGACAGTGAACGGGGAGCGCTCGGAATGTGCCGGCACGACCGACGGGGTGAGCAGCCGCATGTGAGCGTTTAGAACGCCGGGATCGATCTGGACTAACTCGCCATCGTCATGGCCGTGATGCACGAACTTCCATGGCCGGCAGTCCTGGAATGCGTCGTTAAAGATCGCCTCCTCCTCGGCCACGTCCAGCACCACCACCCTTCGATACACGCCGCTTCGAGCCGCCGCGCTAACGCGGCCAAGCGCTGCTCGAGCTGATCGTGCGCTGCCGCCGCCGCTGGCAGCTACTGTTCCCATGAAGCATCAGGTCTGCTGCGATGCGAGATGAGGCCGCGAGTGATGCAGGCGGCGGCAGAGTCGGGATCGAGCTTGATAGCGTGATTAAAATCGGCAAACGCTCGATCACGGCTACCCTTTTCATACCAGACGAGGCCGCGATCGCAATACAGACTGGCGTCAGCGAAGCTGAATCGGATTGCCCGATCCAAATCCACGAGCGCCTTATTAAGTTCCCCGTTGCGTTGCCACATGATGCCTCGATCATGAAATACGGCCGGGTTATTCGGATTGATGCGGATCGCCTCGTCGTAGTCAGCGAGAGCACGCTCGAAGACGCCCATGTCATCCCAGGTATTGGCACGGATATTGTAGTCTTGTGCGTTATGCGGATCGAGTCTGATCGCCTCATCGAGCTCGACGATCGCTTGCACAAGATCACCGCTGCGGTACGAGGCGATCCCCCGCTCTCGATAGAGATTAGCATCGTTCGTTGGGAGGCCAACAGCGAGCTCGCGGCCGGCAATGACCTGGGCGTCGCCGCTATTCGCGGCGGATGCGCCAGCGCTCGACGTGCTTGCCTCGTTAGAGACCCCGGCACGATCATGTTCGTGGCCCGGCTCGTCTCGGTCTGGCTTCTTGAGTTGGGCGCCTGCCGTCTCGGGGGGGGCGTGCGCTTTATCCCGGTCGCCTTTGATCTCGTCCGTTCTGAGTGCGGCGAGGGTTGACGAAGCGTCGTCATTCCGGTCGACCGCCACCACGGTTGTCCTAGGAATGGGCGCAAACAGCCTTGCATGTACCAGCGCAACAGCGAGGAGAGCAACGGCGATCGCCGGGGGGACGATAAAGCGCATTCTCTTCAACCGAAGTTGCTGACGCTCGAGCCTCAATTGACGTTGCTGATATTCGAGCTTGACCCGAAATCGCTGCTGCAGCAACCAATCGTAGGTCGCCCGCTGCTTCGCATCGCGGAGGAGGGCGTAGGCGGCGACAATCTGCCTGAATCGCGACAGAGCATCTGGGTGGCCGGCGTGGCTGTCCGGATGGGTCGCCTTGACGGCTTCGCGGAACGCCTTTTTGAGGGTCTCATTGTCGGCATCCGGAGGAATACCGAGCAAATTATAGAGCGTGTTCATCGGTATGCTCTCGAGCAGCCATCGTCAGAAAACGCTGGGTCGCGACTCCAGCCCGTAATAGTGTCGAGATGTGCGCGGTTGCCGTACGTCGGACATATCTGTTTCGGCCCCTTTTCGACTGGCTGAGCGGTCAGACCGTGGCGGATGCTTATATAAGCCGTCAAATTCAGCCCAACGCAACGAGTATCGGCGCACCGGCGATCGGATAGGTTTCGTGAAATCACCTGATCCATAAGTCTGGAGGCCGAACAGGTGCCCGATATGGAGGAGGGCCTGCCAGCATCCCTACGAGCGCGACCGCAAGGATCGCTCGAGGCGAGGCTCGATCCCCTCGATCAAAATCGCTCTGCGAGCGCGTTTCCGGCTTCGGCGGGGACAGGGCGAGACTCGGTGGGAGACACTAGGAGTGTGTCCGAATATTCGTGATCACCAACTTCGACGAGAATTTGATTCCACCGAAGCCGCGAAGAGGAGTCGAATTTTGCATCACCATTCTGGAAACGACCAACAATGAGAATTCCATTCCCGGCGACTCCACGTTTTCCGATTGCTCGGACAGGCTCCTAGCGGTCGCTCTGCTCGCATCGCCGGGCTTCACACGGGGAATTCTACCTCGCCTAGCGCTCTGCGCCGATCGGCTCGGCGAGGTGCTGCACCAGAAGGGGAATATCAAATCCCTCCAGAGCGACCGAATTCGGCGGCAGGTAGAGCAGGCTCGGCATGTTGTAGATGAGCACAAACTGATCGCTCTGGCGCCATTGGGGTCCGGGGCGCCCGAATTTTTGGCGTCAGCATGAGAGTGGAGGATGACGAGCCCTAGTTTCGCTTAGTCCCCCCTCGCGCGTCTTCGATCCGATTGTACTTTTGATCATTGTCGATTATCCACCAAATTATGAGCACAAAACCGACGAATGCCATCGCAAGACGCACGTAACCACCGACGACTTCATCGATTGGAGTTGGTACGGCCATCGCTATTGCCAGGATTAAAACTATCATTTTCATTTGCCATCTCCTCAAGACTAAGAGTTCTATCTTACCCCACTTCGATCCTCGTTGAACTGGCCCCTGCGGCCGGACAGCGCCACTCGGCTGGGCGTGACGACCCAAGCGGGCTGGCAATCGGTGGATGGCTCACTAGCAAAGGCGGCGGCGAGGCTAGCGAAGGCAATCCCACCGCAGGACCTGGAGCCAACGTGATCGTGGTGCCACCCGATTCGCCAGCGGCCATGTGACAGATAACTTAACCGCGCATGAACGCGCATAAACGCGCATAAGCTATTGGAAAATAGATATAAATTCAGATTCCCACCGAGTGCAAGGATCAACGCGCCGGCGCCCCCTGTGACGGCGCGGGAGCGGCAGGCCGGCGGGCAGGAGCGGCGGCCGGCTGAGTGGTGGCCGGCAGCTTGCCAAGGATATCCTGCTCGGCAGCTTGCAGCTTCATGGTGAAGTCACGCGTCACCTGCTCCTGGCCAGCAGCGACCTGGGCCGCGAGTAAGTCGACCCTTTGTCGAACCGCCGCGAGATTGAGCGATATCGCCTTGAACTCTTGCTGATCGACAGATGGGGTCGCCGCCGCGGTTGCGCCGGCCGCAGTCTGCGCAAGCGCGACCTGCGGCGCCAACCAGCCAAGCTGCGGGGACAGGTTCGCGATGATTCCTCTGGCGCGGTCGCCATAAGACTGCCAAGCCAGGGTAGCCGCAACACCAAGACAGAACGTGATCAGGAAACGTACGGGTCGCTTGCGGGACGCAGGTCGCGGGAATGATGGCTCGCCGGCTAGCAAATCTGCAGGGAACTCGGATCGCGTCGGACTCATCGGCACCCCTCCTTCCGGTGGACTGACTGAGAAGGCCATCATGGTGTGACTAGAGCAAGGCACGAGAAGAGCAGCCGCGCGGCATAAATTGGCGAACGCGACGCGTGAGCAGCCGCGTCGCCCCCGCCGATTAGTGGCCCGATCGGGTCGGCGCCGCGGTTGACCGGCAAGCGAGTCAAATAATTGTAATTCCCCCGGTCGTTCAGGGCCGGGTTCAGAGCGCCAGCCCCCCCGGCGGGCTTCTCCACATTCGGCACGTCTCTTCGTGGTCGCAGGTGGTGGTGGCCATGCCTTTCTCGGGGAAGGCCTTGCAAAAAAGGCGCGGAAGCGCGCGGCTAGCAGCGACGGGCGCGGGTGAAAGAGCGGCGGCTGTCACCTCATCGGCACGCGCTTAGAAAATCACTCCGTCACCATCACCGGCTCGCGGCCGATGAGCCGTGCGAGCTGCTTTAACCGCGCGAACAGACGTTCGCCTGCGAGGTCGCGGTATTTGCCAATGAGCTTGAGCTTTAGCTTGCCGCGCTCGACAACCAGTGGCGCATTGGGCAGCACGCCCGGCATTGCACCCGACACCAGATAGGCCACTCGCATAGTGGCGCCGAGGACGCGAGCGTGGTCGATCATGCGCGAGTTAGCAAGTTCGCGCACATGCGGCGACAGTTCATCGTCGGCAAAGGCGGCGAAACCGACGTGACGGAAAAACACCGTGAGCGCGAGGAAGGCGCGGCCCGGATGATCGACGCCGACAAAGGCCGCGTGCGAGATGATGTTGAGTGATTGCTCGCCGCGATAGTCCGGATGCCCCCGCCAGCCGATATCGGCGAGGAGGCAGGCGGCGTGCCGCAGGCGCTTTTCGTCGCTGGTTTCGTCGAGGCCGGAGGTCGCCATGAAATTGCCGGTCCAGTCTGCGAGTTCCTCGCCATGGCGGGGCGAGCGCGAGCGCAGCACATTGAATTCCTGCGCCGCCGCTATCAGCGGATCGCGTTCCTTCTCGGCGTTACCGAGCTTATCGAACAGCAGCCCTTCGCGGACCCCGAGCGCCGATACGACAATGCGCTGCGGGCGGGCAATGCGCACCACATGCTCCAACACCAGCGCCGCATAGGCGAGCAACGGCCGCCGCGCCGCAGGCACGGTTTCGATTTTGGAAAGCGTGTCCGGGTCGACACGACGCAGCAAACGCGAGAACTCGACGGCTTCGGATGCCGGAATCACGTAGCCATGCATGACGTGGAGCGGATAGCCAGTTTGCGACATATGCAGCCGCGTCAGCGAGCGCCAGGTGCCTCCGACCGCGTAGAAGTCGCGACCGCGGCCGCCTTTCAAAAGCGCGGCGTGGCCGAGTTTGTCGCGAACGATCTTTTCTGCTTTGCCGAGTGATTTAGCCGAAAGGTCCTGCAGCGCGAGGCCGCCAAGCGGAAGCGTGATCCCGGATTTAGTGCGGTGACCGCGCACATCGGTAAGCTCCAGCGAGCCGCCGCCAAGGTCACCGACAATGCCGTCCGGCTTGTGGAAGCCCGAGATGATTCCAAGCGCCGACAATTCGGCTTCACGCCGACCGGACAGCACATCAATGGGTACGCCGCACGCTTTTGCGGCGTGCACGATGAAGGCCGGGCCGTTGCGGGCATCCCGGCATGCTGCCGTTGCGATTGCCCACACCTTGCCAACGCCCATCGCGCCGCATAAGGCGCGAAACCGCGTCACGGCCGCCAGCGCCTTATCGACTGCATCGGTCGCAAGCAGGCCCGTTGTCAGCACCTCGCGACCGAGGCCGGCCAGAACTTTCTCATTGAAAATCGGGGTCAGGCTGCGGGTGTGCCCCTCATAGACAACGAGGCGAACCGAATTGGACCCGATGTCGATGACGGCGACCGGAGGTCCATTGTCGATCCGGCCCTGCGCCGCAATCCCCGTCCCGACTCGCGCCCTCCTGCCTGAGCCTCGCCCGCTTGCCGGGGAGGAAGGGGAGGGGGAGCGGGAAGGTCGCGTGCGGGCCGTAGCCTTCGCGGTTGGCTCGTCCGCGGTTTCCTTGATCATTCAGCACTGCGCCGCTGAGTGAGCCTGCGGGGCGAGGATTTCTTGAGCGATTCGCCGCGGCCGGACAAGCTTGGGTTGGTCATGAAATACTTGTGCGCGTTGAACGGCTCCTCGCCTTCTTTTGGCTTCACGCGCAACGACGAGCCGTCGGGCAAGAGCATCCAGCTTTGCTCGTTGTCTTTGAAATTGGCGATCATGATCTGGTCGAGCACCTGCTGATGCACTGTGGGGTTGATGATCGGGCACAGCGCCTCGACGCGGCGATCGAGATTGCGGGGCATCAAGTCCGCCGAGGAGATATAGACGGCCGCCTTGGGATGAGGCAAACCGTAGCTGTCACCGAAGCAATAAATGCGCCCATGTTCGAGAAAGCGGCCGACAATCGATTTGACGCGAATATTTTCCGAAAGACCGGGAACGCCCGGTCGCAGGCAGCAAATACCGCGGACGATGAGGTCGACAGGTACCCCGGCGGCGGACGCCTCGTAGAGGGCGCCGATCATGACCGGATCGACGAGTGAATTCATCTTCATCCAGATCGCGGCCGGCCGCCCCGCCTTGGCATGCGTGATCTCTGCCGCGATATGCTCGAGGATACGTTTCCTGAGATTGACCGGGGAGACCGCCATGCGCTCCAGGTCCACCGGCTCGGCGTACCCGGTGATGAAATTGAAGATGCGCGCGACATCACGGGCGATCGCGGGCTCGGCCGTGAAGAATGACAGGTCGGTGTAGATGCGTGCCGTCACCGGATGGTAGTTGCCGGTTCCGACATGCACATATGTCGTCAGTGATCCGCGCTCGCGTCGCACCACCAGCGAAAGCTTGGCGTGGGTCTTCAGCTCGATGAATCCGTAGACGACCTGGGCGCCGGCGCGTTCGAGATCGCGCGCCCAACGGATGTTGGCCTCCTCGTCAAATCGCGCCTTGAGTTCGACCAGTGCCGTCACCGATTTGCCGGCCTCGGCGGCCTCGGCGAGCGCCCGCACGATCGGACTGTCCTTGGAGGTGCGGTAGAGCGTCTGCTTGATCGCCACCACGTCAGGATCGCGCGCTGCCT
>JASHYD010000357.1 GCA_030043175.1 Xanthobacteraceae bacterium
CGAACCGATACACGCGCACCTGATGGCGAGCGAACAGAACCTGCATCGCGAGCCGGTCGCCTTGCGCGATCCTGCCGATCAGGACTTCATCTGATGCAGAAAGCTTCGCACTCAATGATCAACTCGTGGGTTTGTCGCAGTGAAGGTGACATCGGTTCAAAAGATCGGGAAGGATTGTCGCGACATAAACAACGCCAACGTGTGTTCTGCACGTTCGTGTCCGCCCTTCCTAAACAGGCGCGGGCCGACCTCGATGAAGCGAGCGATCAAGGCTGTTCTCACTCCAACCCCCGCGGAATAGCTGCCCCTCCCACTCATGCGCTCCACCCTCGTCCTGGTCGCCGTCTGGCAGGTCGGATTTCACCCTAATCCGGCCACTCTGGCAATCTGATCGATTGTGGCTCAGCTCAAGAGGTTGACCTCGTGCGGGCGCCCGAATATCCCGGCCTGTCCGTGCAGAAAACCTCTCAAAACCGGGCCATGCACCTACTGAAATCACGTCGGTTTTCCGCCTGCGCTTGAGATCATCCGTGGGCGATTTCACTTTTGCGGCGAGTCATCGCCTCACCACCAGCAGCCTCGTGGCCGGCACCTTGAATTCCGGCGTTGCCTGCCTGCGCCACCTCCCGGCGACGGGGAAGAGGTTCGCGGCCTTCTCCCTTGCCGAAGCCTCGTCGGGCCGCCGCGACGGCGCCCAGCCTTGATGCGCAGGCGGTGAAAAGGGTGTTGGCGCTGGCTACGAGCAACAAGAGAGGATTAGGCGCCCGCCCGTCGATCCATTCGACCTCAACCGTTCTTTTGGCTGTGGCCGCGCATGGATGACCTCACCTGAAAATGAATATCTAAACATAGTTTTGAGATAGCCCCAGACCGCGCACTTAAGTTCGCCAGTACGCCAATAATGGCTAGCCACTCTTCTAGGGTCACCGCAGCGTATAATGATTGCCCTTGCTCTTGCACAAGCTCATCCAACCCCAGCAACTCCTCATTCAAGCGTTTAACGATTCCGCGGCCCGCAAAATATCCTCTTCTGAATTCTTAGATATCCTCAACGTATTTGCAGTAAAAGTGCCACGGTGAAAAGTGTATTTATACAACCATAACTATAAATCGACCTGTTTTCAGCCGGGTATCCGACTCCAATGTCAAAAGACAGAAGTATAAAGAAATTATGACAATTTGTTTTGCTGGCTTGGCGGTAGTGACAGTCTAATTGCGGCTGCTCTCACGTCATCAGTAGTAGGGCGGAGAACGGAGAAAATTCTCCCCTTTGCGGCCGGCATTGCAATTAGTCTGTCCGACTAAATTTTGGTCGAACAAGGCGGCTCGCTCCCAATCCGACCTCACGGAGGATCACTCTGACCTGCTGCGATTTGATTTCTTCGATCAAAATGAAATAAGGATAGAGCTAATTGCGGAGCGAGCCGTCGTGCGCATTGTATCTCCGACCTCGACGCGCTGGAGCTGGTGTGGGACGCCTTATGATTCGCGGCTAGTCCGGTCTACGAAGCGCGGCTTCCAGCAAGCGGGCCGGGTCACGCACCCCAAGTCTTGCGGCCGCAATGATTCGTGTGGCGATGCGCTCTCGCACCACGTCGGGCTCACCGGTGTCTTGAAGCCGTTCATCGGCAGCGTGCATCGCTTCAACCATCTCTGCAATTGCATTGGGTCCAAACACCCCAAATGAACGCATTGGCATAAATCTCTATTCCCAGACACGCGGTAAAGTGCTTATGACAGTAAAATGACATCGATTACCGTCGACAATAATTAATTATTCGTAACCTTTTCGCTTATATTATTAAGTAAGCTTGCCCGCGATTGCATCCGTCGGGCCGCCCCCCAACTAAGCCCACTTCCTGTGGGCGGGGCCCCAAGGGGCGCATCAGCGAGTGGCGTAGGAGCGAGACTGACAAATTTGTCGCGCGGTCATTAGGGGTGCTGCTTTCCGGTTGCGCGCGGTGGCAGCTTTGCGCTTGAGACATTGCGCCGGCGCACTACCTCATTCATTTTGACGAGCACATAGCGCTGTTCACTGCATGAGCGGCAGAACGGAGCGAGATCTGGAATCGACGAGTCTCAGGCGGCGCGCGCCGGCGATGAGCCGCCGCAAGGGCGAAATCACGAGGGCGAGCCCGGCGCTCGCAAGATCAGCGACGACCCTCGGCAGGCCATCGGTGCAGCCGTTGGAGTGATAGAATTCTTGTGCTGCGGCAAAATCGTCGACGTGGAGGTTGGGACGTCAGCGTCAGCTTTTTCGCTTCCATTAACCGCCCGCATTTTCGAAGCGCGAAGACAGCATAGGTAGACCAGCCACAATGTCCAGCGTTGACAGACAACACGTTGAATTTCGGATTGGCGAGGGCCGGGGCGGACTCGTGGCTTTCGTGACCGTCAGCAATCCGTCGCGACTCAACGCGATGGACAGCGCGCTGATGGGTGAATTCGTCGAGGCGCTTTCGCGGCTGGCTGCGAACGTCGAGCTGCGTGCGCTCGTCCTCACCGGCGTCGGCGACAAGGCATTCATCGGCGGCGCCGACGTCAAGGAGATGAGCGCCCTGGCAACCGCCGACGATGGTCGCTGGTTCATCACCCGCTTGCACCGGTGCTGCGATGCCATACGCGCTTTCCCCGTGCCGACGATCGCCCGGATCAATGGCTTGACGTTGGGGGGCGGGCTCGAAATTGCCGCTGCCTGCGACGTACGGATCGCGGTGGAAACCGCCGTGTTCGGAATGCCAGAGGTCAAGCTCGGCATTCCGTCGGTCATAGAGGCTGCCCTTCTCCCGATGTTGATCGGATGGGGGCGAACCCGCCAGATCCTCCTGTTCGGCGAAAATTTCTCTGCCCAGGAGGCGCATTCGTGGGGATTAGTCAATGAGCTGACGAGCAGTGGCGACCTGGATAACGCAGTTGCACGGTGGCTGGACCGGCTCTCTTCATGTTCGCCTGGTGCCGTTCGCCTGCAAAAGCAATTGATCCGTTCGTGGGAGGACATGCCGCTCCGCCAAGCGATCGAAGCAGGCATCGAAAGCTTCGCGGAGGCTGTTCGAAGCGGGGAGTCTTCCGCCGCGATGCGCGATTTTCTCGCCCGTCAGAAAGCGCGCAAGACAGTGACTTGAGCGAGAGGCCCGCGTGATGATATTGCGAACTGTAGAACTGTAGCATCGTCAAAGCGAAGCGTGACCACCGAGCCGGTTGGGCACAGCGCGCAAGAGCGCGCCTTTGCTCACCCTACAGTTTCCAAACCTGCTGGAGAGCGGCACGCACAATCGGCGTGAGCAGCTCGGCAGTCTCCGCGCTCACCCGGCCGCTATCCTCGGTTCGCACCGTATGGGTAGGGTAGGCCTGTCGTGCCTGGAGCCGTAACGGCCGCGCCAATGGCGCGCCTATATCGGCCTCCCATGAAGCCTTCCTGCGCGCGCCATACCTTCCACGGCCGCCGCTGACGTTTGCGCGACCCCTGATGCCGTTGCCGGTGTCAATACCGCCGCGACTGACCTTACCCATGGACGACCCACCGGAAATGCTAATCGCGCTCGGTAAGAGCGCCGGTCGCTTTCATGATGCCGGAGCGGATCGCCACGTCCGATCCGTTCAAGCAGATTTCGGACTATGTCCGCAGCGAACCGATACGCTTCGTCAAGAGCGAATGGGCGCTCGGGCCAAGGTGATGGGCACTGACTGCCCACACGTCCGAATCAGAGATCGCCGCAACGGCGTAGAGGATATTGTGCATCTCGCTGGGATTCGGCTCGGAACCACCGACCAGATGCCGTTGCTCGAGTATTCGACCAGCGTCTTTTGGGCAAAGTTTTTCTGGTCGCGTATCGCGCTTATGCACCGTTACAACCGGGTCCGGTGTCAACGTCTCCCGGCGGAGGCGGCCAGCAAATAAACGCCACTATCAGCACCAGCAGCACCACGAGGACCCAGGTTAATGGGTTAATGTCGTAGTAGAGTGGCACGGCACCTGCAATAAGCCACGTTTCAGCAGCGAACGGGGTTGACCTGTTCGTGGCTAACGAAGTGGAAAAGCCCGTTGTATCTGAGGGCGGCAAAGTAACTGAAAGGGACATCGGAGCGCACGAACGAGAATAAGCCATCTTGCCGGCTGACTCGGTCTCAACGCCGACGCCATAGGTCGCAGAGTGTGTCGATCGTGCTACCGGCTCATCTTTGCACAATTCGCCAAAGCGCCGCGCCGCCTTTTGATCGAACACCCAGTTGCCCCGTGGTGGCGAAGCACGCTGGGCAAACTCCCGCATCACCTCAGACGCGGCCCGTCGAGTTGCGCGCATTCTGAAGTCTTGACGGCCGACGAAAAGAAGCCCCGCAAAGTGCGTCAGCCGCGGTCTGTTCCGTCGTTTCGACATGCTTCCTCCTCCGTCTTACGCCGCCAGAGGAATGCCTCCACGAACGCGCTCCATCAGCGGCTCTGCTCAAAGCCCCCGTGCGAGCAAGCTCATCAACCCTTTTTACCCCATAAACAACACATAATCAACAATCATAGACCCATTACATTCCACATATGTCAAAGTTCGTCATCTAACGACATCATATTATCACGTGATCGTGCATTGACACTGAAAATGTGATGTATTTCTTATGAGATTGAGATTGCCCGGCGCGAGCAGCTTCACGTCGGGGGCGATGGAATTGAGGTTCGCCGCGCCAGCGGCCTCAGGTCGGGGCTGGCCGGAAGCGCCTCCGGTTTGTCATTGGCGCCCGGCGAAGGGCGGTCTCGAAAGGTCACCTAGGAAGAATATGAGCGCACATTGTCATTACATGGAATAATCTTCTAAGCCTTCGCACGTGCAAAAAATTTGGCCAGTAAGGTCGAAAGAACCGACGCTCATAATTGGGGGTATGGCGAGTGATCGCAAAAAGTTCCTAGGCGAACGCGAACCTAGCATTTAGCTGCAACTACACCCGATCTGCCTTCGCCCTGACATCTGACAGCAGCCGGCAGATGTAGTCTCCTTTTTCAATTGTATTTTCCAGTAGTTCCTTCTTAAAGCCTGGCTTATTTTCATCAAATTTATTTACTCCGAAGCGACCAATGCCACCGCGGTGTGCATGCGGATCTTTTACGAAAACCATAAGCGTTGCAAAGAGGATACGATCCATGTTTGTCGTCAAATTGTACCCAAGTAAGTTATGAAACTCTTTAGCGAATGGTTCGCGAATACCAAATAAGCTGAGCGTTCTGCCATTCTCCGTATTTCCTATGAGAAATAAGTTGTTGTTCAGAGAAAAAACAAAACCATGGGTACGCCGCGGCTCGTCGCCGCGCTCGCTGTCGAATATTCTATCAGGATGGAAATGCTCGAAATCAAAATACGGTCCAGGAATTGAAGCTTCGCGAATTACCATAAATGATTTGACAATCTCCCCCCTCTCCGAAGAACTGCGATATGCATAATATGTTCCTGCTACACGGCGAATATTATCTGTTGCTGCGGGGACGTCGGCAATATCAAAAATATTATTTAAGATTCGTGATCCCGCATACATGCTTTCAGGCGACAACTCGAAAGTCGTTTTTTTGGTAAAAGTAATGACTTTTTCATCGTGAGGATTCGATAATGATTGATAATCGGCGAGTATATCCGTAGGTAATAGGCTTTTAAAATTGTCATCCGGCTCAATAAGCTTGGCATGAATACGCTTAATATACTCACTGTTAGCCAAATTTATACGCTTCGGCTTGCGGGTCAGGTAGTTAGATAAATGGACTCCGCGGTCGATGTCGAACAGAGCCGCAATGCCTTGATAAGATAAGCCGCTTTCGTGGAGTTTGAGAATAATTTCAGTTTGCTTTTGTCTAAGCCTAGTAAGATCAATATTGACCGGGAGGCGAGAGAAGGATGAAATGGCGGCGCCCCTTTTCTTCGGCGAGCCTTCGCGATGTGAGGGCGCGCTCAATTCCGTCGACGTGGAAGCTATCTTACGGGTTTGGCGCGGCATACAAATCTCCCTGCTGCTGCTCTCGCTGATAGCTCACTCGCTTCGGAGCACGTCGCTCTGCTCGCCGAATTTTGTCCTCGTTGAATGTCTAGGCAATTTTGACCGCTGCGTGCATGCCGCTGTCATCACAACCGCAGCGAGTTTTCCGCAATTGATGCGGCATGCTTAGCCGGCTCCTGGGGAACCACCACGACTTGCCGCGAAGGAATCATTGACTGCCGAATACCAGGCTTTGTCCGCAAGGGACAACAGATTTCAGCTCGAGACATCAAGTCATCAACAGACAGAACCACCTCGACATCGTCACGCAGCATTTTCGCACCAGATTCCCCGCGGACTCCACCTTCTTACCATAAGATTGTAATGAAATCACTGTTGTGGCAAAGCAGATATCGCTACATCCGATGATCTGCGCCGGAGCCCATGAACTGCCAACCTCAAACCGTTGGCAGGGCGAGCCTCGGCAGCCGGGTCATAATCCAACGCGACGCGGTCGCCACTTCGTTGCGTCGTGCCCGTGACGGGGCGCGGCGCTACGACGACGAGGGGCGGGGCCTCGACAAGAATCCCCGAGAGCTCTCGGGGGGCGGTTTTGGATTACCCGACCCCATGGCCCACGAAGCCGCCGCGCCTTTGCGGCCCAGCCGAACGGGGCTCCAGCCATATCCTGCCGGGCACATCCAGATGTCATCGCTCATGCGAGACCTGGGTCGGCCGCGCCGCGGAGGCCGCTAGCGCGTTTCACGACGCCCGGGAGTTGGCGCGGGCACGCGATGACACTCTTACGCTCTAGGATGTCTTGAATAATGAAGTCGAGACGGGGCTCACGGCCGGGGCAGAAGCCATATTGGTTTAAAGCTGGCGAGCGCGCGATCGATCGCAGACGAGTCAAGACGCGCCTTCTTATTGAATCGCATCGCGTTAGCGCAAGAAAAGATGGGGCGCCGGAACGACGCCGTCGCCACATACCGAGAAGCACTGGCGGCCACGAATGCGATACCAAACGCCTCGACACGAGGGAACCTATTGTTCGTATCGCTCCAAAGAAAGCTGTTGAGCCCGCTACCGCCAGATTGGTCGCCGAAATCGGTGCCACAGGTTGTTCGCATAGCTCAGTCGATTGAGGGCCAGCTGCGTGGCTCCTCTGCGCTTGTCGTGATCGCCAATGTGCCGCCAAACTGGACCAAGGAGTTTGGCAGTTCGCATCCATTGGGCGCCAGGCTGCGCTCGCTGTGGCTCCTGCTTAGGTGTGCCAAGGCGGTAAAGGTGGAGCGCGGTGATCGCGGCGGTGTGTCAGTTGTTTTGACCGCACGGCGGCCCCAGCGGCTCGCTGCCTCCGAATTGATATCATCGGCTCGCTGAAAAAAGGGAGAGATCGATGGGCAAGCCCGAAGGCACGATCGATACCGTCTTTGCCGATATGGACAGGCCGCAGCATCCGGGCGCCGCGCTCCTCGTCGTCGACCATGACCGCGTCGTTTACCGCAAGTGTTACGGCCTCGCGGATTTGGAAACCCAGCAGCCGATCACGGCGGATAGTTCGTTTTATCTGGGCTCGATCTCCAAACAATTCACCGCAATGGCCATCATGCTGCTGGCTGAGCAGGAGAGGCTAAGCTACGACGATCGCCTGCCAGCCTATTTTCCACAGTTTCCCTCATGGGGTGCGGAAATTTCCGTGCGCCATTTGCTGCATCACACGTCGGGTCTGCCGGAATACGTTCCGCTCTTCAGCTCCAGCGCAGGGATCCCCGAATTGACCCGCGAAATCAGTGGCGTCACCAATGAGGCCGTGCTCGAACGGGCCTTGGACTTAACTGGACCAGAGTTTCCCGTCGGCACGCAATATGCTTACAGCGGCATGGGCTATGTGCTGCTGGCGATGATCGTGGCAATTGTCTCCGGCCAATCCTTCGCCGACTTCCTGAAGGTCCGGATCTTTGATCCGCTCGGCATGAAACATACCGTCGCCTACGATGCATCCCGTCCGACACGTCACAAGCTGGCGCATGGCTATTGGAAGGAGAAGGATCAGTTCGAGCGCTGGGATTACCCAATGCTGACAACTGGCGATGGCGGTCTTTTCTCCACGCTCGACGATCTGTTTCTGTGGGATCAGGCTTTGAATACCGAACGGCTCGTCTCGAAAGCAGCGCTAGCGCAGGCGTTTACCTCCGGCAGAACCAACGACGGCGCTTCAGTTGGCTACGGCTTCGGCTGGATCACGAATATCTTTCATTACTTGAACGAAAGAT
>JASHYD010000358.1 GCA_030043175.1 Xanthobacteraceae bacterium
ACGTTGAAGTTCTTGCGCATGTAGGGCAGTAAATCCTTCATCACGAAGTCTTCCCACTTCTGCGAGCCGTCCCTGAAATTCATGTAGAATGAGCGGTCGGCAGACGGCATCACCGACACCATCGGCGCTACCAAGCCGTTTTCGATCGCCTGATCGAGCAGCCCGCCCATGCCCCCGCCCCCCGACAGGGCGCGGAAGTTTTCCCTGTCTTTGTTCGAGCCGCCGCCGCTGTGAAGCTGAATGAGGAGCGGATAGCGCTCTGCGCGCTTCGCCTCATAATTCTTGGGCAGGTAATAGGTGATTGGTACCGCGTTCGCCTCGCCACGGCGGTGAGCCGGAGATGGGACATTCGTGCTCGCCACGGTCGTCTTGCCAAGCGTGCCTTCATGGCGGGCCCGGGCGTCGTGGGTGTTTGTGACACAGCCACAGCAGCCGAAAGCGGCGCTACGCCCACGAGGGTGGGCGCGGTCGCATGGGCGTTCATAACATTCACCTCCTGTTTGCCTACGGAGATTACACCGTCATGCCAAGTCGTCGAAACGGGCCTGCCAAGGTCCGTGCATTCGTCGAGTTCGCCCGGTCGCTGTTATCTCGATAAGCAAGGCATCGGCCCCATAGGGCGGCCCGAGGACCAAACAGTTGTGATGTCCGAACTTCCGGAACGGGTCACAAGCGGCCCTTCGCTTCGGTCGAGCCGAACGCCAGCTTCACCTTCACCAACAGACATTCGCCAGAACAACAAGTCGCCGCACTCGGGCCGATGCTGCCGACGTGGGATCGCTTTCGGTTTTTGAGTGCCGACCAAGAGACGGTTGCGAGCGCGCACTGCGGTCGCGGCGAGTTCCTGCATGGTCGCTGATCTCAGTGCCCCTTGCGCGCCGGCACCCATATCACTGTCTGAAAGGGCGCGAGCGACATCCGCAAGGCGTTTGACGCCGGGCCGGATCGCTCAATGCCGACCAAGAGAAGTTAAGAAATTAAGAGCCGCTAGCAAGTACGGTATTTCTGTTCCGCTCAGGTGAGAAAGATCGGATTTTAACGTGAGTGTTGGCCTATCGCGGCCACGCATAGGCAATTTTGTCGAGCGACTTGTTGCCGAATGTCTCGCTGGACCGGGCGACCGGCCGACCGCCAACGGCGCGAAAGAAAGCAACCGCAGGGGTATTATCCGACAAGGCCCAAACTACCAGGCTCTTAAGGCCGCTCTGCGTCAGATCGCGCCTTACCGCCTCCAACAAGCGGTGTCCAAAGCCCCGCCGCTGGAATTCCGGGCGCAAGTAAAGCTCTAAAGCTCGTAGATTTCCCCGTCATAAGCCAAGATTCGCGCCCGGTTCCGGCCGTAATTGGTATAACCAGCGACGGTGTCGCCGAACACCAGAATCCAAATTCGGCTGCCCTTGCGGATTGCACCTTCCCACCATTCCGTCGGGCGCCGGTTGATGAGCTCGTCCAGTTCCGGGCCCGGGATAATCCCCAAATACGCGGTACGCCAAGCCAACTCGTGAACCGCCGCCAGAGATTCAGCGTCGGACGCTGTGGGGCGGCGGATTTGGACAGCCACATCCTGCATGATCGCCGATTCCCCTATCCTGCGCTCGCCGATCTGCTCCTCGACTCCTCGACAGGTGGCGGGCGTTCGGTCAGCCCGGTGCGCTTGGCGATGCCGTAGCTGATAAAGTTGACGGCATTTTCCTGCTCCTGCAGGAAATGGACGGCGTGGCTCCCCCGTTCGGCAAAGATCGCCACCAGCACGTTCGCGCCCGTCACCTCCTCGAAGCCCGAAGACTGGACATGGATGACGGCGCGCTGGATCACGCGCTGGAAACCGGCAGTGGGCTTTGAGTCCTCCGAGCTGTCCGTGGCGAGATTATCCAGCTAGGATTCCCAGTACCTCACGAGACCGCGGCGCAACCTTTCGATGTCAACGTTGCAGGCCCGCATCACTGCGACGGCATCCCGGTCGTCAACCAGCGCCAGCAACAGGTGCTCAATCGTGGTGTATTCGTGGTGCCGCTGGTTGGCGAGCGCAAGCGCTCGGTGGAGCGATTGCCCTAGACTGCGCGAGAACGTTGGCATCAGGTCGTCTCCTCGTCACGCATCGCGCGCAGAAATTCGATGCCCTGGCGCACCTAGAAGCCGCGCCCATTCTGCACGTTGTTCGATCTTGCGGTTTTGGTGGCTTTCGCAATAGGTGAGCGAATTTCAGGAAGTCTACTCGCCGGCCTTCGAGGTGGGTAGCCTCGGTCTCTTGAACGTGGTCGAGGCGTTCCTGTCGAGCGTGGGGGCCAGATAGCGCCAAGGCTTATCAGCCAGTCCGTAGCGATCCTTACAACCCTATTGCTTGCCCTCGCGTCTTTCACCGAAGCCGGCGACCTGAACCTTCTGGAAGATCGCTGCCAAGCTCGCGATCGCTCGCCGCCGACCCAGAGACGTTCGATGGTCGATGGTCGGATGGACGAGGCCTCGACGATTGGCCCTGGGGCGGCGCAAAAGCACGCGGGCGCGATCGCACACGCCGGTCCCAGAGACGTTCTGGAATTGTGATGGTCTCAGTCTCAGAACGTGCACCATCTGAAATAGTGCGCGCGCCGAATTGGCCAATACGGGAACGTAATCGAAGAACCTACATCTTCGGGTGACTCGGGTGACCCCATGATGCGTCTTCGCGCGACCGTTCGATCAGTGACCGGAAGAGCCACGCACCTGCTAGCTATGCCTAGCTATAGTGGGCTTATGATCGCACAACTACCTGATCCGGTAGCTGTCGAAATTGGGAGGCAGATGGCGCGTTCTTCCTTCTGCGTCTGAATCGCGCTGTGGTTTGCGTTTGCTGATACCTGGCACGAGACGTTAGAGGCGGCGAAGAGCCAAGCGAATTTCGAATTTGGCGTTGAAGAAGGTGATTGGAAGGAAGGGCGACGATGCGGGAACTGATCAATGGACGGACGGCTCCTAAAGCATCGGTTGGAGCGACGGCAACGTTGGGGCTCCCGTGGCGATCGGCACCGCAGTACAGGGCTTTTTTCGCCGATCGCATCAATGCGCGAACCGGGAATGCGCGAACCGGGACACTTCAGGGACACTGACCAACGCCTTGCCGTCTAACCAATTGAATTAACGTGATGTTCTCCTGGTTACGGAACGCAATGTAAGCCCACAACAAGGCCCTCATCGCAGAAAGCATAAGGAACGCACTGGACCTGCTCGAAGGAGCAAGCGATGTTGGTCGACGCGGATCGTACGGGCGGCTAACCAAATCGCTACCGAATTTTGTCGTGGATGCCGGTTGTCACGATCCTTCCTTGCGCTGGCGCGGCTGCAGGCGCCCTGGCTGGTTGAGGCGGAGCTGGCGCAGGCGTTGCCGCAAGCCGGCCATCGTGTCAATGGAGGCCTGCAAGCCATCCTGCGCGGCGCGGGCAATGTCGATTTGCTTTTCCCGGCGCGTACCTGACTTTCAGAAACATGAATGCCCGGCCATGAGCCGGGCATTCGGTTTTGGCCAGAGGTCCGGCCGAAAAGCTGAGGATCAGTGTGCCAGGGGGTCCGGGCGAACCTGGAACTTGACCACCTTGGGCAGGGTTCCCTTCCCAGTTTCCATGTGGAATGGCGTCCGGTTCCCGTTGGTGGTCCACAGACCGCGGCCTTTCCAGCCGCCATTCGGATCATCGATGCGGCCGTCCATCCACTTGGCATAGAAGCCGAGCGGATACGGGACACGCATGTTGACCCACTTGCCGTCCACGAGGGCCATGAGCGACTCGTTGGCGTCGCCCGTGGCCATCGGCACGTTGGTGCCGAGACCCGAGGTGTTGAACTGGTCGACAAAGGTGAAGTAGCTCGCTTCGGCGCTGCCGCTTTCAGCCACGTTCTTGAACTGCGGTCCCGGGAACGGCGTGAGCGTCCATCCCTCCGGACAAAGCTTACCTTCGGCCGCCTGCGGGCCGTTGAGTGGGCCCTTGCACTTGCGACGGTCGAACGCGCCCATGTGACCGCTTGAGAGCGGAACATAGGCGACGCCGTTGCGGTCGATGTCGAAACCGCGCGGCCCGTAGCCCGGGGCCGGCACCTCGTAGATTTCCGCCAAGGCGGTCTTCGACGGATCGGGCCCCGGATCGAGCCGCAGAATGGAGCCTGGGAAGCCGAGTACCGAACCCCAGATCGTTCCATCGGCCGGGTTCACGCCGATTCCGTAGAAGGCCGCATTAATCCGCTTGTCCTTGGTCGGATCAACCGGCTGGTTGGGCTCGACATAGTCGTCTCGCTTGCCGTTGCCGTTGGTGTCGATGATGGCCGGGGTCCAGCCCTGGGCCTTCGCCTCGTCGCCGGTCTCCTCATACACCTTGCGGTTTAGCCATCCGATGGCGCCCTGCGCCGAGCCGCCGGCGCTGGTCCACAGGGTGTTGTTGGCGTCTTCCGCGAATATTAGGTGGTGGGTATTGAAGCAGGTCCGGATCAGCTTGATGTCGCCGGTCTTCGGGTTGTAATAGGCGAGATGCCGGGTGGATGCTTTGATCGGAAAGACCTGCGCCGAGGGATGGTTCGAGCCGGCCTGGCAGAAGGCCGGATTGTCGGACTTGCCGACCCGCGAGGTGATCCAGACGTCGCCCCGCTCATCCATCATCGGATTGTGCATGCTGGTCCGCGCATCCCAGATCGCCTCCTCGCCCCAATAAGGGGACGCCGCCATGGTGTTCGTCTTGGTCGATTCCATGTCGGCGTCGCGTACCGGCATCGTGACCTTGGTCGCCGTGTTGGTCTGCGGATCGAGCACCGGGAAATATTCGGAGCTCTCCTCGGTGGACCCGTAGCTCTTGCCATAGGCATTGACCGTCGGCTTGCGCTTGTCGGTCGAGACCTGATCGTGCAAGTAGACCTTCGGGTCGGCCCAGTCCCACTGGGTGATCACGACATTGCGCTCGACCCCTTGGGGCCGCTCCGGCTTGGCGAAAGGCAATTCGCCTGCCGCAATCCGGTCAGTCCATTTAGCTAGATTTGCAAGCGATGTGGTGCCCTGCCGGCCGATGGCGGCGGCCATCGAGATCATCGCCTGTCCGGATTGGATACGGCGTTCCCAGGCCTCGACGGAGTTCTTGAAGGTCCCGAGTGTCGGCGAAATGGTGCGCGTCGCCTTGTTGCCGAGCTGGTGGCAGGTGTAACAGCCGTTGGTCTTGATCTGGTCCAGGAACTGCTCCTGGGTCTTCATTCCGGTCGCGATGCCATTGCCGTTCGACCCAGTGCCGGTGCCCGGGAACATGCTCTTCCCGGGGATGTCGAGCATCGCGTACCAGTAGATGGCAGGATAGTATTCGGCCGCAGCCGCCGCGTTTGGGGCGGGCACCGCCGTGATGTTTACGATCTTGCCAGGCTCGCTCGTGGTCTTTGCCGAATCCACAAGACCATAACCGCGCGCCCACACCACGTAATTGGCTTTAGGGAGATCGGGGATCACGTAGCGACCCTGGTCATCCGTCACGACGGTCTTGCTCATCCGTGTAGGGAGGTCGGTCGTCTCGGCAATCACCCAGACGCCGGCTTCCGGGCCATTCGGCCCACGCACCACGCCGCCGATGTCGGTCGCCCCGATGCTGACGGCGGGAGCACTCTGCTGGGCCCTGACCGATGTCGGCGCGGTGCCAAGCGCGAGCGCAAGGGCGATCGCCGCCGCGCTCAAATACAATCCGCATTTTGTTGTCATGCCAGTCCTCCACATGCTGCATTTTTTAGGCGGAAACCGATCGGAGCCAAAGCCGATCGATGCAAAAGTACGCCGGTTGGTCCCGGTTGTCGTTGGGCGGCATTGAGGCATATTTCGGCGCGGTTGCAAAGACGTTCGCTTCACGCGCGCTTTGGCGCGCCAAGAGCACGTCTAACCGCAACCCGAAGCTCCGGTCCAAAGAGCCAAAGTCACTGTGACACCGCGAGGTATGCACTGGCGCACATATGAGGAAACGGGGAAGGAAAGTGAGAACGCAAGATCGCGGCCAGCATCCGCGTCACCGCCAACCATTTCGAACTGCGCAGGCCCCGCAAAACGCTTTAACCGCAGTCTGCAGTCCCTGCACGGTGGGGAACCCAAGGGCTATCGCCGCCGCATGAAGGCCGCGAAACGTCTGGGCCAACGCCGAAATACTCTGTCCATAACAGCTGGCATTCCCAGGCGTCCCAGCAAACCTTGGTTGGATTGAACACACCAAACGCAATCGGGCCTTCGCCGACCGGAAGCACGGCTACAACCGTGTTGGTCGCGGTGTCGATCGCCGATATCAAGGCCTGCGAGCAACCCGTTCCGGGCGTTCCGCAAACGGTGCTGTTCGTACGACGTGACATAGACCTTGCTGCCGTCCGGGCTGACCGCCACGACACCGGCGCCGAAGCCGACCACCGTGATCGTGGCGACCACCGTATTGGCCGCGGTATC
Source organism: Xanthobacteraceae bacterium (assembly GCA_030043175.1). Next base: position 6,419 of record JASHYD010000358.1, read on the forward strand.
GATCACCGACACGGTGTTGTCGCCGGTGTTCGTGATGTAGGCCATGCTACCGTCCGGAGTTGCCGCCACACCCAAGGGGGAAGCACCGACCAGGATCGTGCCTCTCACCGTGTTGGTCGCGGTATCGATCATCGACACGGTGTTGCCGCCGCCGTTCGTGATGTAGGCCATCTGCGCGGATGACGGCGCGCTGCCGAGGGCAATTGCTACAAAGCCGACCACTGCGGGAAAAAAAGGACCTGTCATAGTCTCGAGAGGTCAAAAAACCGGAACGCTCTAGAATCTCTCGGTTATCCACTGCCAGGATGGGATTTCGATGACGCCGTAGGTCGGCTCGAGGGAGGCAGTCATTGGTTGGGCACGCATGCTGGCGTACGTCACTGGGACGATGGACCAAGAACTGCTGGCGCGGAATGAATATTTGAGCGCCGAGAACCGCATTGTGAAAGCCCAGTTGAATGGACGCTTGAAGCGCTCCAGGCTTGGTGAAATCGGGCATCGGCTCGGGCGCACGGCTCTCGCCGAGGTCACAACTATGGCTAGGCCCGACACCATCCTGGCCTGCTATCGCAAGCTGGTCGCCCACAAATTCGATGGCTCGAAAGCTCGTGCCGCGAGCGATTGGGCGGGCTCCTGCGTTATTATCATCAGGAGGCCGCATGAAAAGCCGGTCAGATGAGTTTTTTGACCAAACGGGATTTGGGTCGCCTCGACCTGGAAACAGAACCTGGAACTGGTCGCAGCTCTGAGCTCGTTGTGCGAGGCAACCCCGACGTGGCGCCCCCTCCCTGCAACGGCGGCATTGGCGGAAAATCCGCAGCTTTCGCGATGGATGACGGTTCGGACTCCTCGGACCATTCGAGAAAAATATTGAGCGTTGCGGCGGGCGGGTTCAGATAAAGGTCCTTGCTAACCGTTGCGGAACACTGCGGCCTCGTCGTTGGCAGTCGAGCACACTGGAGCTCGATAGGGAATACAATCATTGCGTGGCGCCACGAATGATCTACCTCTCCCCGCTTGCGGGGAAAGGTAGATGCGGCGACTTTATTATAAGGCGAACACGTACAGCATGGAGGCTGGCGCCATGTTCTTGATCTCCGGCGCCAACCCGTAGATGTTGATGTTCTGGCGCGAGCCTGCGAGCACCGCCACAAATTGCTTTCCGTTCACTGAATAGGTGATTGGCGGCGCGTTGATGCCGGTGCCGATATTGAAACTCCACACCTGCTTCAGGGTCCTTGCATCATACGCCCCGAAGGTGCCGTCGGCCTCACCGATGAATACCAGGCTTCCCGCAGTCGCGAGCGCGCCGCCATAGTTGGGGTAGTCCATCTTCAGTGACGTCTTGGTCTCCCCGGTAACGGGATCGACCGCCTTCAGGCTACCGTAGAGCCGCTGAACCGTCTTGGCGCTGCCGCCTGTGAAACGCTCCCGTACTTTCGAGGGGCCGCCCTGGTCCTCCATGTCCTTCTGCTCAACGGTCTCGATGGTATTGCAGCCCTCGATCGAGGGAATGAACATGAGGCCCAGTTCCGGATTATAGGCGGATGGCTCCCAGTTCTTGCCGCCCACATTCGACGGGCAGGTGCGCGCCGAGGGCTGCCCGCGCATACCGTGCGAGCCCGCCGCATAGACCTGGATATCGGTGCTAGGATTGTAGTTGAGCGGGCGGCCGGTCTTGGGATCAAGGCCGGGGGTCCAGTTCAGCTCATCGACATACTGCTTGCCGGCGACGAATGAGCCGTTGGTGCGGTCGAGCGCGTAGAAGAAGCCGTTGCGGGCAGCGTGAACGACGAGCTTGCGATCCTCGCCATTGACCTTGGCGTTGATGATCGGATGCTCGGAAATTTCATCATAGTCATAAGGGTCTTGCGGCGTGTACTGGAAGCCCCACTTAATCTTGCCGTCGTTCGGGCTGATGGCAAGCACGCTTGCGGCCCATTTGTTGTCGCCCGGGCGGTATTGGATGTCATAATCCGGGCCTGCGTTGCCGACGCCCTGGTAGAAGGTGTCGGATTCCGGATCGTACGTCGCGGTCTCCCAGATTGAGCCGCCGCCGTGCTTCCAGCGCTCCTTGCCGTCCTTCCAGGTCTCGTTACCGGGTTCGCCGGTTCCCGGGATCGTGTAGGTGCGCCACGCGGACTTGCCGGTGTTGAGGTCGGTCGCCTCGATGTAACCGCGGATGCCGAATTCGCCGCCGGCGGCGCCCACGATGGCGAGATCACGCACGATCAGGGGCGCGATGGTCAACGTCTCGCCGATGGCGGGTTCAGCGATCTTGCGCTCCCACACCACTTCGCCCGTCTGCTTGTTGATCGCGAACATGCGGCCATCAAGCGCGATTGAGATCACTTTGTCCTTCCACAGCGCGACGCCGCGGTTGTTGACGCCGCAGCAGGCGACGTCGCCCGCCCAAGCGCGGTCTGTGCCGGGGTCCATCTTCCACTTGATGACGCCCTTCTTGCCTGCGGTGACGTCGATTGCGTAGACGGAGCCCCAACCGTCCGGCACGTACATGATGCCATCCTCGACCAGCGGCGTCGCTTCGAGGGCGCCGGACGCATAACGCCCGCCGCTCTGGAATCCGCCTAGCGCTACCGTGAATACGGGCTTGAGGTTCTTGACGGTGTCGGTGTTGATCTCCTTGAGCAGCGAGAATCGATGCCCTTGGTAATTGCCGTGGTGTAGCAGCCAGTTCTGCGGCTCGCGTTGTGGATTAAGGAGGCGCTCATTGGTTACATCGGCGCCGCGTGCCGGCGTGAGCGCGGTTGCTATCAGTAGCGCACCCACCACGTTTCCCATAACGGACTTGCTATTCATGTCGCTTTCCCTTTCTGCGCGACGGGCCCGGCACAACTGGAGCAGATTCCGATATCATTAAATCACGCTTCTCCGGCATGCCCGCGCTTATCGAATGCTTGTTGCGGGCATCCAGGGGCGGGGGCATGAGGAAAAGATCAAGGCCGCGCTCATTTAGGATGGTGAGCTTACCACACTCCAGGACCGATGAAATACGATCATTTGATGAAAACGGGCTACCCCGATCGGCTGCCCCATTGCTTCGCTACCGCCGATGTCGCTGGAAAAGATACCGCAACGGATTCTAACGTGGACGACGCAATCGCGGCGGGCGAATTTGAGCCAGACGAATATCTTTTCTTGGCCCGGGCTGTATCCAAGGCTGCCGTCGTCAGCATCCACCCAGGAGCTATAAGGGGATAAGATCCTACGTAGGGCGGACCGGCGCGGTGGTACCAGTCGGTGTCCAAACCTACCACCAGCCCCCACATCAGCAAGGCTGGCCAGTTTGGCGGGATTGGTTTCGCCGCCAATCAGCGCCTCAATCAAAGCGCGTGCTGGTCCATCCGCCGGTCGAGAACCTGCTCACCGGGGTTAGTGAACGTATATCGAGCACCGCTCCGGACACGTCTCAGTTTGATATCAAGCGAATCTCGGCGCCGCTTTGCAAAAAGGCGCGCGGTTATGTCAGTTGCCACCTCACTTGCGATGCTTGAAACCGAGATGACGAATCTTGGAATCTGAGAAGGAGGCCACTTCTTTGCCAGTCAGAACGTAGACAAGGAGCCTCAGAACGAAGTGGAGAACCACGACGGCAAGGCCCCCAAGAAGTACATAACCACCCAAGACAAGGAACGGTAGCGCGTTAAGACTCCAGAGGCCTTCCACCACCCCTGCATTTGGCAATGGGCGCTGGGAACCGATGATCAGGCCAATCAGAACCGCTACACCGCCTGCTACCGCCATTGTTGTTCCGATCCACAACAACGTCCTGTCCATGCTAGCTCCTCCTCGTCACAGATTAGCTTGGTTAGGACGTTGTTATCGCCTCTGTCTAAAGCGTTCACGGCGGCCAGTCTGGCGCGCTGGAAGGCGGCGCTAGGCGTTGCTTAG
>JASHYD010000359.1 GCA_030043175.1 Xanthobacteraceae bacterium
GGCTTACAGTCCGGATCTAAATCCCATCGAACAACTCTTCGCAAGGCTCAAATCGTTCTTACGAAAAATGAAGGCGCGCACTGTTGAGCAGCTTTGGAGAGCTATCGCCTCATTTCTCAAAGGGGTTTCCAAGGAAGAATGCAAAGCTTATCTCGCGAACTCAGGCTACACCTAACCTAATCGAGAAATGCTCTAGCACGCGATCACTACGCGGGAGGACACCATGACAAATCGCCATCTTCTCCTTCAGGCTCTGATCGCCGGCACGGTGCTGGCGGCGCCGGCGTTCGCAGCCGACGTGACGCCCGACCGGCTCGTCAATACCGACCGGGAGCCCGGCAACTGGCTGATGAATCACCGCACCTACGATTCGCAGCGCTATTCGCCGCTCGACAAGATCAACACCGCGAACATCAAGGACCTCCGCCTCGCCTATGCGGTCGCGATCGGCGGCACGTCGGTCAACGAGAACCTAGAATCGACGCCGCTCGCCGAGGACGGCTTCCTCTACGTCGTCGACCTGTGGGGCGTGGTCTACAAGATCGATGCGCGCGCCGGCGATGCCGGCCGCATCGTGTGGCGCATGGACCCGGGGCAGGAGAAGATGCCCGACGCCAACCGCGGCGTGGCGCTCTGGGGGAGCTTCGTCGTCTCGGTCGCGAACCATCCGGCGCGGCTCATTGCCACCAACAAGGAGACCGGCAAGGTCGTCTGGGAGACGAATATTTCCGACGGGCAGAATGGCCTGCAGTTCACCGCCGCGCCGCTGCCCGTGAAGGACAAGATCGTGGTCGGCGCCTCGGGCGGCGACAATGGCGTGCGCGACTACATCCTCGCGATCGACGCGGCGAGCGGCAAGGAGATCTGGCGCAAATACGTCATCCCGGCGCCGGGCGAGCCGGGCTCGGAGACCTGGAAGGACAACAACAATGCCTGGCGCACGGGCGGCGGCGCCATGTGGGTGACGGGCTCGTACGATGTCGCCGCCAACCAGGTGGTGTGGGGCACCGGCAATCCGGTACCGTGGTCCGATCCCTATTATCGGCCGGGCGACAACCTCTATACCAACAGCGTGATCTCGTGGGATCCCGATAGCGGCAAGATGAACTGGTATCACCAGTACACGCCGGGCGACATGTGGGACTACGACGAGGAAGGCTCCCACATCCTCATCGATGCGACCATCAACGGGCAGCAGCGCAAGCTCGTGACCCACGCGGCGCGCAACGGGTTCCTGTATTCCTTCGAGCGCGCAAGCGGCGTGCCGCTGGTGGCCAAGCCCTATGTGCAGCGCGTCAACTGGACCGCCGGCATCGACCAGAAGACCGGCAAGCCCGTGGACTATGATCCGAACCGCGACGTGCAGGTCTACTCCGGCAAGCAGAACTACACGGTGGCGGACCCGACCAAGCGGCTGTGCCCGTCGATGGGGGGCGGCAACAACTACTTCCCACCGTCCTACAGCAGGCGCACGGGGGCGCTCTACATCCCGGCGTTTTCGATGTGCAACGATGTGACGCTCGACCAGGAGTCGATCAAGAAGGGGATCTACTTCAGCCGCACCTTCAAGCAATTCGAGCGCAACGAGTCAGACCTCGTGATGGCCGATCCGGTAACCGGGGAAGTCAAGAAGCGCACGCATGCGAACTATGCTAATGTCAGCGGCGTGCTGACGACCGGCGGCGGCTTGGTGTTCACCGGCTACACCGACGGCACGTTCGCGGCTTACGACGACACGACTCTTGCGCAGGTGTGGAAGATCAATGTCGGCACCGGCCTAAACGCCCCGCCGATGACCTTCGAGGCGGGCGGCAAGCAGTACATCGCGATCCTCTCGGGCCTGAGCGCGATCTCCAAGGGCCGCAACGTGCTCTCGCCCGAGCTGCGCGACCTGCGCAATCAGACCATGCTGTTCGTGTTCGGACTGTGAGGTTTTGTACGCAGGTAGATTTTGGAGCTCACCGCGCCGCTTGCGCGCGCGGTGAGACACCGATGGGGAGGGAGCGCCGCTACTGGCCGCCGAAATGCGCCGTGAGATAGGCGATGATCGCCTGCGCCTCCTCGGCGCTCGCCACTGCGCCGCGCCCCACCATGTTGGCGACGAGCGCCGGCCATTCGGTCTTCTGCCGCTCGACCACGGCGACCCGCTCGAGATCGTGGCAGGCCGTGCAGCGCGCCTCAACCAGGTCGTTGCCGGGACCGGCGGGCAGATTGACCTTCATGGGGGCCGCTGCCACGGTCGGGTCGAAATTGCGGCGAGATACGCGATCACCGTGTCGGTCTCGCGCGCGTTTAGCTGGGCGCCGCGCGTGATCATGTTGTGGACGTGGCGCTTCCATCCCTCGGGCCCCTCGCGCATGGCCCGGATGACGTTGAGGGTGTGACATTGCGAGCACGCCGTGGCGAGCACTACGGTGCGATCCACTCGCGATCGCATCGACGGCCGCGGTGTTGGCATGGCGATCAACCGCCACCTGAAACCACATTTGGTCTTGTGTCACGGGTAACGCCGGTCCAAACGGCGTTGCGCAACTGTACGAGAGATGAAGGAGGGCCCTTTGAGTTCGGCAATCAGGTGCTGATCTCAAGCCACCGCAAGCTGCTGTGGTCAAAAGCCATGGTGGTGAGCGTTGCGGAAAAGGCGGAACATGATCCCGTCAGGCAAGGTTGAGAGAGGCGAGCGCAAGCAAACCGCTGATGACGTGTCGAAAGTGGTTCAGGTGATGTCAAAACCGAGGGCTGGCCAAACCTTCGGGATCATTTTTGGGGATGCCTGAGACTGCCCAAGAGACATCCGGCATGGAGGCGGCGCGAAGCTCAACTAGGCTCTGGTACGGAACGGGAGAACCTACACGGCGATGCTAAGGGAAAAGACACAAGCGGCTACAACCGCGAGGTCGAAAGCAACCGATGCGCCGGTTAGGAGTCGTTAATAAATAACTTAGTTATTTTTTTGCTCGGCTCTTATTAGGCGCTATGGTGTAGTTCCATTCCCCGTGAAAGTCATGAGGAAATAAATTGACCTTGGCAAGCTGCGCATCGGAGACTTTGATCCCCTTGGGATATTTCCTTTCATCGAGTTCAGCGCGGACGGTCAGACCAGTTTCGGTCGTCGTGGCGGCGATCAGTTCGACGATTGTGCGAAAACTGCGCAGCGGCTTGCCGCGCCAGTTGATGGTGATGAAAGAAAAAAGCGGTGCTCGATTTTATTCCACTTGCTGGTTCCAGGCGGCAGGTGGCACACCGTGATCGGGAACTTAAGCTCATCGGTCAGTTTCTGCAGTTCGATTTTCCACAAACGGACACGATAACCATTCGATCCACCACCATCGGCGGCCACCAACAGACCCTTGGGTTTCG
>JASHYD010000360.1 GCA_030043175.1 Xanthobacteraceae bacterium
GCGATAGCTTCGTCGCGCAATGCACCGGCAGCTTCCCAATATTCCGGCGATCACGTGAGTTTTGCTCGCTGCGCTCGTTCGAAAAAGGTCGGCCGGTTGCAAACCCAACGCCTTTGCGATCCGCGGAATCATCCCCTTGGTAGGCTGAAGCTCCCCGGTCTGGTATCGCCAGATGGTAACGCGATCGACGCCGAGCACGTCGGCCAGGCCCTGTCGGTGACGCCCAACTTGGCCATCCAGTGACCCAACGTAAAACTCCGCGGTGGCGCTCCGCCAGCTTTGTCTTTCCTGGTCTTTGCTCTTGGAGCCATGGCAGCAAGCTCCGCGTTGCGTATTGCAGCGGCTTCTCGAGGAAAGGCCGGGACTAGCCCGGTCCCGAATGAAAGGGCTGAACGCGCTATGATCGATTGCGCCTTTCTCTTGGTAACCTCAGCCACCGTCCCGTTCGCCATCCGGGTCCACAGACGATGCTCAGGACCATTTCGAAAGAGTATTGCGCCTCATCGGCCAGTGCCTCACGGTCCCGGAAGCCTGGCGCACCGCCAAGCAGCGCAATCATCAGGGCAATGTAATTTCGCAACCCGGTTAGCGTGCTCATCCTCGAACGTCTCAGGGATATGCGTACGAGAGTATTCCCAGAGCGCGGCAGTGACGCTCTCGGCCAATGCCTACTCTTCCTCATCCTGAGTCATAAGTTGCCCTCCCAGAAACAAGGGCCGGTCGAGCCGGCCCTCCGTGTCGGTTCTGTCATCGCGGCCAAAATTCTAGGAACCAAAGTACCGTCGACACGAGCACCAAGCCCTTAGCGGTTTCCTCACGTGAGGAAGGCCGCTCGCGAGGAGTCATCCTCAGACCGCCAGCAGATAGGCGGCGTCGACACCTACTAATGGCCGCAACGGGGCGTAAAATTCCAATTTATCCCGTCGCTAAATTCGTGGCGATCCAGGACGAAGCGAAGCGTAAGTTCAGCGCATTCTGCGTCATTGCGAGCGAATAAGAACACTGGCGTTTGAGATCGTGAGCTGAACTTGGCCACTCATGCTGCTGTTTGAAGTCGACTCTGCACGACGCGGGAGCGCCATGCCAATAGTTGATCGCGCGTTGTGATCATTGGCTTAGTCCCCCCTCTCCGATGACTCCGCGGATGACAAAGCGTCCCTGAGATCGCGGATGGTCGCGCCCACGTCTTTGTGGTGCGCCATTGCAGCAATCTCGGCGACGCGGAACCGCAAGCTGGCTAGCCGGTCACAGACACCGCCGCCAAGCGGAGTTCTCCGCGCCAACATAATCCTGCGGGTCCTGTTGGGATTGGCAGTGGATTCGTGACTGCGTGGATTCATGCGACTGATATTTGCCGAACGATTCCTGCATGCAGAACCCCGTCACGGGCAAACATATGTTCGCTTGCCTCTTCAAAGGCGATTTCAAAATATATTCTTACTTGGGTAGCTGCGAGCCGCATACAGGTCAGCATTAAAATTCGGCAGCACCACGATGTTGGTTTCGCCCAACAGCGAAAGCGGGATGAAGCCGCAGCCCGGTAAGTGAGGGAATCATCATAGCACGAAAGCGAATGCCCCGCCCGGTATTCGGCCGGACGGGGCTGCGCACGTATGTCAGCTCAACTGGAAGATCGCATTATTGCTGATTCGGAAAGGAAGCTCTCGCAGGCCCGCCTCGGCGGCTTATCGAGGTGTCTAGTGGTCCAGACAACTCGGCTTGAGGTGTCTAGCCGATTGTTTTCGACCGCAAGCGAGGACGGTCCAGGACGCCTACCTACGAGGCGTCGACCATATCCGACTCCGCATTAAGAATTTGCTATTTGCAAGAGAACATCAGCATGACAAGGCTGATCGAGCCCGCAGTAACAGCCCAGATTTTTGCCTTCGAGCTCTGCACGGATCTCATCTATGCTTGGCGGCGGACGCTTGATGTCGGGAAAGCGGGCCGGATCGTTGAGCCATTCCTGGTATAGCTCAAGTGACCTACTGACCCCGTGAACGGCGTCGGGCCGTGTGACGCAGACCGTATTAGACTAGGTGGCTTCCGCCAGCCCCGGGTTCGTTTGCGCTGTATGCGAACCGGCTTCGGGCCGCTCTTCAGGGTTGCTCTTTTGAGGGGATGTTTTCGATCCGGTGATCCACCCGCCGGATGCTCTCTTGAAGCTCACACTTGCGAACTTCTCAAGCGGGGCCTGTTCTTCTTCCGTCAGGACTTGATTTTGCGGGTCTCGGCCATCTGGTCCTCCCTTGCACCCGGGCTGTAGTTATGTACGACATAAATCACGATGAAACGGAATACTAACGTAAGACAAAAGAAAAGGTGGGCGGACCTATCACGATCGACGGCGACAGGACGGTCACTATCCGTCTTCCGGCCGAGTTGCTCGAGGCTATTGATGCATGGGCGTGGGCGAATGCGGTATCGAAGTCTAATGGCTATACGCCGACTGATTACGGACGCACTCAGGAGAGGCAAAAGGTGATCGACATCCTAGAATTTCCAATCACTTTGCCGCTGACAGCCAATGCACGCACACTCGCTAGCGCCGGAATTTGCAACTCCAGTTGATCGATGGCTTGATACGCAACATGATGGGATGCAAAGCACAGAGGCTATAGGGCGATTAACGGCCATTGGATTGACTGATCAGGCATTGCGGCAAGCCAGGCGGGCCAAAAGGGGGATGAAATGGCAAGGATAGCTCGCGGATTTTGGATGATAATTTATGTGGTTCTGGCGTTAGTAGCTCTTCTGGCGGGCGCCGGCATCATCGTCTACACCGTTATGGAATGGGTAGACCACAACACGCCGCCATCGATCGGTCTGCTTTTAGCCGGCTTGGCGGCCTGCGTTGTGAACCTCATCATTATCGGGGCATTCGAAACAGACTTTGAGACGCCGAAGCCGAGCAACGGTTGAAAGCGCTCGGCGAGCATTGGGCAGGGAACCGCCGTGCGCGAGCCCGAAGGCTACCGGATGGAAGCCGACATCAATTGGGGGCAGCAATTCTCTGCTGTTATGAACGCTGAATCCTTCTGCGCCTACTTCGCTTTTGCTGGTCGGCGCAATCGCAGGGATTGTCAATCTATGGTGGCCGCGTGGAATGAAGCTGCGCCATGGGCCGTTTTTGGGCATATTGATGGTCATGGCCGGCGTTCATTCCGTGCTGGGATATGACGCTTGGCCCGAGATGCTTGCTGCGGCCTATTGTTTGTCGTTTTTGTGTTATGGGCGATCGCTGATACGTCTATGCGTGGGCGCGCGCGTTTGAGCGCCTGCGTGAATTGCGCGCCAATCAGCGTAGCGCGGGCCAGTTGAGCAGTGCCGCGATCACCCACCCTCGCCGGCATTCCCTTAAAGCCAATTTCGCGCCCGATCGACGACTTCCTCGCCGGATCGCAATGGAAAGGCATCTCGCTCGTCACGGTTCACCAAAGACGGGCTGAGCATCGTCAAGGACGCTGATCATACGCCGATCCCACCGGGGCCGCTGCCGTTGTTCGTCGTAAAAGCGATGGGGTCGTGCGTCAGGCGAGCCATGCGAGGCCGAAGCTACGGCCGCCCGAGCAGAAACGCGCTGAGCGTCGCGCTAAGCCAGCCGAGCAGCCGCTGCACGTTGGCGATGTCATCGATTGCACCGACGATGCGGGATGATGGCGGCGCTGCAATGCCGGCGGTTCGAGCGGATTCGAAGTGGTGGGCGCAGTGATGAACGGCGAGTGCGGCCGCTGGTCTGCGCAATGTCGCGGAGGCGGCCGGCTGCCACAGGCCGGCTGTAGTAGTGGTGCGGACTATGATCGGGGAACCGGTTGGCGGGTTGTGCTTTCACACCGGAAGGACTTTGAAAAATGCCAAAGCCGCTAGGCGAAGAAATCCGCACAGTTCGTGAGGAATCCAATGTCTTGGCGGAAGAGGCGCGCATTCTCGAAGAGCACACCAGCGAACACGCTAAGGAAGCTGGGAAGCGCGCCAGGAAGGCGCGCGAACGTCTGGAAAGGCTGTTAAAGAGAGAGAAGCGCATGGAAAGGCTGTTAGAGAAAGAGAGCGTCTGGAAAGGCTGTTAGAGACAGAAAGGCTTATTGCCGCAAAGAGAGAAGGAGGGGGGTAGGACTGCGAACCTTTTTGACCTGCTGCCAGATGCCGTGGAAGCCGGAAGCTCAGTCCGTGCCGTTTTGAGGCCAGCGGGAGGTGGAAGGACTTAACGGCGGCAGATCATGCTCTCGCTAACCGCGCAACTCTTGGCGATCTCGGCCAGCGGTTCGCCTGCATCACGACGCTCAATAGCCTCCGGGTGGCGTCTGGGCCGAGCCATGGGAGTACTCCAAGGCCTTTTCTGAATTTAGCTCATGCTTGGCTATGGCGGCGAGGCGGATGTGGATTTCACGCTCATCGTTTGCTGTGCCGAGAAAGAAGCCCGGTCGGGTTCTGGCAGCGATCCTAGCCAGTCTTTACCGGGTTCAGTGGCACAAATCACCGTTCCTGCCCCTCCTGATGCCACCCCAGCAGCCGCCGCCGTAACCATGCCATCGCGGCAACAAGCGCGTAGCCGATGACTGCGATCTCGACAATGCCGGCGAACACGCCACGCGAGTTGGCGAAGCGGGAGGCCTGCATCATGGCGCCGCCAAGGCCGTAGCCGCCCATCTGCATCTCAGTCACCACCACCACGATCAGCGCGATCGGCAGTGCGACCTGAAGTCCGGTGAGAATCTGCGGCAGGGCGGCCGGCAGCAGGATTTGCCAGAGCAGCTGGCTATCCTTTGCGCCCATATTGCGGGCCGACCAGAGAAGCTCCTTCTCGACGCTCGCGATGCCAGCGAGGGTAGCGGTCACCACCGGGAAAATGGCGTCGAGCACCACCATCGTGATCTTGGACACATCGTAGAGTCCGAGCCACAGAATGATCACCGGCAGAAATGCGATCTTCGGCATTGGAAAGCCGGCCGAAATCACGGGATCGAAGAACCAGCGCGCCGCCGCGTTGCGCGCCATCGCGGCGCCCAATACGACACCGCCGACCGCGGCGATGGCAAAGCCCAACAGCGCGCGATAGACGGTTACCCCGATATTTAGGAACAGGTCTCCGCCGAGTGCGTCCTCCCAGATGCGCTCCGCCACCGCGCTCGGCGCCGGCAGCATGAACGGCGTGACGGCGCCGCTGCGGGCAAATATTTCCCACGCGGCCAGCAACACCGCAATCGGCGCGAGGCGCGCCACGCCCCAGGTGAGGCGCCGGCGCATCGTCTTTGTCACTCTCGCCACCGTAGCGCCCGCGCCATTAGAGCCTGGTAAACGCGATCCGCCAAAAAGCCGATGAGGGCCACCGTCAGCACCACGGCAAACATCGCCTCGTAGGAGCCGTTGGCGCCGAGGTAGCCGATCAGATAACCAAAGCCCTGCCGCGCCACGATCAGCTCGGAACTCACCAGCAGAATAAACGAGAGCGCGAGCGCTGTGCGAACGCCATTGAGCAGTTCCGGCAGGGCGCTCGGCACCACCACCTCCCAAATCATCCGCAGCCCGCGCGCGCCCATGCTGCGCGCCGACCATATCAGGTGCTGGTCAGTGCCGCGCGCGCCATTGTAGGCGCCGATCGCGACCGGCAGCATGCAGCCGAGGAAGATCAGGAGGATTTTCGAACCGTCGCCAAAGCCGAGCCACAGCACTGTGACCGGGATCAGCGCCGATTTCGGCATCGGATAGAACAGCTCGACCAACGGGGCGAGCGCGGCATTCACTGGCCGCGAGACGGCCATGAAGATTCCGAGCGCGCCGCCGACCATTATCGCGAGGGCAAGGCCGGCGGCGGCACGATAGAGCGAGGATAGCCCATTGCTGACAAGCTCGCCCGACTGGACAAGTTCGATCCAGGCTCGCGCGACATCGGTGAGCGGCGGCAGCGCCAGTGACGACACCAAATGTAGGCGCGAGGCCGCCTCCCAGGCGAAAGCCAGAATCAGCAGTGGCGAATAGCGAACGAGGAGGCTCCGCGGGAACAACATCTTGGAAACCGGAACGCCGGTCATGGCGGCTGCCTCGCAAGCGCCTTGACCGCTTCGTCGCGGACCAGGGTCCACACCTCGTCGACCTTGTCGACGAACACCTTGGTACGATGGACCTGCGGGTCCGCCTTGTCGAACCTGGTGTCCACGATCGTCTTGATGCATCCGGGTCTCGCCGTCATGACGGCTACCCGTTCCGCGAGATACACCGCCTCGTGCACATCGTGGGTAACGAAGATCACGGTCTTGCGCGTCTTTTCCCAGATCGCGAGCAGCTCGCCCTGCATCAGGCTGCGGGTCTGTGCGTCGAGCGCGCCGAACGGCTCATCCATCAGCAGCATGCGGGGGTCGAAGGCGAGCGTGCGGGCAATGGCGACGCGTTGTTTCATGCCGCCAGAAAGCTGCGATGGATAGCTTTCCTCAAACCCCCTCAGGCCGACCAGATCGATGAAGGCCTGCGCACGCGCTTCGCGTTCGGCGCGCTGCAGTGCTTGGCGTTCAAGTCCGTAAAGCACGTTCTTGCGCACCGTCTTCCATGGGAAGAGCGCGAAGCTCTGGAATACGATGCCGCGGTCTGGCCCCGGTCCGGCTACCGACTTGCCGTCAACCAGGATTTTTCCGGTCTCGATTGGGAGAAAACCGCCGACCAGATAGAGCAGAGTCGATTTGCCGCAACCCGAAGGACCGAGCAAGGCAAGGAATTCGTGCGCCCGCACCTTGAGCGACACGTCTGCCAGCGCCAGCACCTCCCTGCCGATCGCCGGCCGGTAGTGATGGGACACGTTCTCGATAGTGATCTGGGCCGGATTGTCCATGGATGTGGTCCGCGGTACCGGCAAACCTTAGCTCAAGTCACCGGCGTCGGCAGCTTTCGGCCGGCGAAATGGGCCGTCAGGTTGTCGATCAGCAGCTGGCCGATGGCGGT
>JASHYD010000361.1 GCA_030043175.1 Xanthobacteraceae bacterium
TCTATTGGTCCGGCCGTGCTCCTGCCCCACCGTGAGTGATGCTGGGAGCACCGCCATGTCCAAACAAATCCTGTCACCTATTTTCTGGGCCAATGACTTTGGGTCATCCACCTCTTTGCGGCAGGCACCAGCGCGACAGCGGCCTCAGTCGTGAGTAGCAGGAATGTCAACGTCTCTTGCAGGTAGAGGCGAACAACGCTGTCGGTGTGGGTCGAATAGCCGATCGAGACGTCTTGTCCGATGTGCAGATCGAAATCACCGCCACGCGTGGTGAGTACGAAGGCGCCGGCGATGGCTGAGGCCCAGATAATCTCGTCCTTGACGAGCTTTTTGACATGCTCCAACACGGGATACCCGTTGTCGCTTGTCTCTGCGAGGGCCGAATAGGCATCGGCGCTTAGGAGCGCTGAATAGGGCCCCTCGACGCCGACGAGTCGCAACTGGTTCAAGGCCTGCGCGATGGCATCGGGATAGTGACGGACGTCAGCGGGAAGCGTCACGATCGGATTGCTGGTACCCTGCCGGATGCGCCGATGCCCGCCGCGGGATAGCCTTCGAAGATGGCGCGGTCCTCGGCATAGGCGATCTTTTGGGCGGCGTCCTTAGCCGGTTGCCAGTCGGAGTCGTTCGCGCCGCGCTCCACGTCATCAATCTGCTGACGATCGAACTCGAATGGGACCTGCAACTCGACGAGCGCCTTGACCTCGCGCTGCCTCGCGAGGATGCCCTCACCCGGCCCCGTGATCGTCTTGAGGTGCCCAGTGCCGACGGCGGAAAGGCCGACACCGCCAGGGCCGCGGACGTCAACCATGCGCCGTCCGGCGAGGTAGCGCTTAAGGGTGCGCGTCGTCTCCTCTTCGATATCCGTCCACGCCGCATCCGAAATCGGGGCAAGCTCGCGGTGAAGATTATTCATTTCGGCTTTCTCGTTTGAGGGACCCCACTCCGAGCGAACCATCAGGCATCGCGGCCTTGGATGGTGCGCGCTTGGTTCGGCCGCGCGCCACATCTCACAGTTTTACGATCAGCTCATGGCGCCGGTCGCCTTGCGCATCACCCAATTCTCCGTTCTCGCCAAGCTCAATCGGTTTGGCCCGATGACCATCAATGCGCTCGCTGAAAATATGATCATGGATCGCACCACGCTCGTACGCAACGTTCTGCCGCTTGAGCGCGACGGGCTGATCGAGATCGAACCAAGCGCATCCGACCGCCGCGCAAAGGAGCTACGCTTGACCAAAGCCGGCGAGAAGAAGCTGCGGCAGGCGCTCAGCGCCCGGTCGCACGCGCAAGACCGCCTCGAAACGAGCTTCGGCATCAGACGAGCCGCAGAGCTTCGCGCGATGCTGCGCGCAGTCGCCGCCGGCCAATTTTGGCCATCTGCGCAAGCCGTGGATCGGTAAAGCCCTGCCTTCGTAAGCGGTCAAATAGGTGCACATACTCCTTTAAGCTGGTCCAGGAGGGTGTTATGGATGCACTGACGAAAGGGAGCGCCACGGCCGCCGAAGGCGGAACGCGATACTATCAAAACAAGCGCTCGAGCAGGGGGCGGTCGCCGCGACGCTCATCCGGCTTGCTGCGCCGAACATGCTGGTGATGTTGGCGCAGACTTCGGTCGGGCTGGGTCGAGACATATTTTGTCGGCAGGTTAGGTCGGAAATTTAAGTCAAAATCTCCACAGCCAAACGGTGGAGGTAGAGCTACATCACTCAACAAACCCGTCGCCAAACATCGGATACCCGCTCTTAGATTCCATCTCCGATGCCTCGTCTTGAACTACCTCCCACTGCTCGACAACGCAGCCGTCCTCAAGCCGCAGAATGGTTACGATGATCCAGTTCTTCGGGTGGCCATTCCCCGATATCCGGCCATGGACGATCACATAATTCTCATTCGCAACAATCACGCCCGGCTCGTACCTGAGCGTGGCAGGTGCGGCTTTGACGAATTCGAAAAGGCCACGGCGCCCTGGCGAAATGTGGGGACAGTGGAGAACAAGGCCTGGAGACCAGTACTGCTCGGCATCGCGGTAGTCTTTCCTGTTGAGCAGCGTATCCAGCGCAACAAGTACCAGCGCCTTATTGGTTGCCTCGGTAGCGACGCCCATGTCACGGTCCTTTGAAGCAGGCGACACTGCAAAGGAGAAGGCCAGAACGCGAAGCCATTAGTAGCTTTCCTACCTGTCAACAAAAAAAACGATGTGAAATCTTGTTAAAGAGCAGGTTGTGCTCTGCCCCCCGGGGGAAGAAAGCGGAGGATATCAAATTGCGCTGAAAATTTGCGCCGCGCTTCGGAGGTCCTTTGAATTGAACCTTGCTTAGACCGGCGCCAAGATTGCTCAGCCCTTGACGAAAGGCGCATATGCACACATTTCGATGGGCATGAACCGATGATCTCAAGTAGGATTGGCCCGTGCGAGCCCGCGATTGAGTTGCGTTGATAGCAGACGCAGCTCGATGTCCACGGAGGGGCTGGTGCGCCAGTGTTTCCATTTGGAGGTCTGCCATAACAATACAGCGTTCGGTTATTTTCGCTGAGCCGGTTCGGACGGCGATCGGCACCTTTGGAGGCTCGCTCAAGGACGTACCCGCTCCCACGCTCGGCGCCGTGGCGATTGGTGCCGCGGTGGCGCGCGCGATGATTCGCCCTGAGGAGGTGGAAACCGTCGTCATGGGCAATGTCGTTCAAGCCGGCATTAAGATGAATCCTGCCCGGCAGGCAGCGATTCATGGCGGGCTGCCGGTCACGGTTCCAGCGCTCACGGTCAACCGCGTCTGCGGCTCGGGAGCGCAGGCCATCGTCTCGGCCGCGCAGGAGATTTCACTGGGCAATATCAACGTGGCGGTGGCCGGCGGTATGGAGAATATGGACCAAGCCCCTTATCTCGTCGCACGCGCTCGCTGGGGCTACCGGATGGGCGACGGCGCGCTGTACGACAGCGTGCTGCGCGATGGGCCGAATGACGCTTTCTCTGACGCGCATTCCGGCTGGCACACTGAGGACCTGGTCGATAAACATCAGGTCACCCGCGAGGCGCAGGATGCTTGGGCTTTGAGATCGCAGCAGCGCCTTGCCGCGGCCCAGGCGGAGGGCCATTTCAAATCGCAGATCGTGCCGACGGAGGTGTCGGGGAAAAAGGGACCAACGCTATTCGACAGGGAGGAGCACAATCGGCCCGACACGACGCCCGAAACATTGGCGCGGCTCAAGGCGGCGTTCCGTCCCAACGGGACCATCACAGCCGGCAACGCCCCTGGGTTGAATGATGGCGCCGCGGCGATGGTGGTCGCCGATGGTGCGTGGGCCGAAAAACGCGGTCTTGCCCCGGCAGCTCGTCTCGTCGCCTACGGCGTCGCTGCGGTCGAACCTGGCATGTTTGGACTCGGACCGTTGCCGGCAGTCAGGCTCGCCTTGCAGCGAGCCGGTTGGAACATTCGTTCCATTGAGCGCGCCGAGATCAACGAAGCTTTCGCGGCCGTCGCTATCGTTGTCATGCGCGAGTTGGGACTGCGCGAGGACATCGTCAATGTCGAAGGGGGCGCTGTCGCCCATGGCCATCCGATCAGCGCCGTACTGACGACCAAGCTAATCCATTCGATGCGGCGCGACGGGCTGACGCGGGGTGTTGTTACGCTTTGCATAGGCGGCGGTCAGGGAATCGCACTCGCCATCGAAGTGCTGCATTGAGAACCACGAAAAAGACAGGAGAATTCCAATGCCACTTGCCAAGATTCATGTCCTCGAAGGTCGGTACGACGAAGCCCGCCTCGGCAAGGTGTCCAACGCTGTACAGGCTGCCCTGATGAATACACTACACGTGCCACCGGAAGATTTCTACCAACTGATCTTCGAGTTGCCGAAGAACCGGTTCCGCCATACGCCGTCCTTCGTCGGAATGCACTATACCGATGATCTGATTATTCTCGACGTCACCTTCATTCAAGGACGGCCCAAGGAGATGCGGCTCGCACTCTTGAAGGACATCAACACGCGCATTGCAGCGGCCGCTGGCGTCTCGCCCGATGACATGCTGATCACCTTCTACGAAGTACCTGGCGAGAATATCTCATTTGGGCAGGGCGAGGCGCAGCGCGCCAATGCGGTCGTGCGTGAAGGGGCTTGAATTAACACATGCGGGTCCCGCTCCTTTGGACGATTGCCCGCGCCCGCTTCTTGTTTGCAAGCCTCGTCGCCCTCCGCATCGATAGATCGATCCCGTTCTCAGCAATCTGAAAGCGCCGGTACCACAGATCGGAGAAACAGGGCCCGACGCAGAGAGAAAGATCGCGGGCTGTCAGGTTGAACCAAGGACTTGCGGCTCCTCATCGCGCGAATCGAAGGAGCTTATGATGGGAATCCGCTAGCCCGATCGGAACTCGCTGCTCAAGCAGGAGCCGGGCGTAGACGCAGTGCTTCCCGCCTTGTTGTCACCTCGACCTTCATCGCGCCGACCCGGGTAGCGCTGGGCTTGAAGGCGGTGATGAAAATTATGCAGTGAAATTTGATGTCGTGTTGAAACCGGAATTTGACTCCGAAAAACCTCACGTCGGTGCTTTCGCTGGTGAGGTCGATCGGGGTGCGTCACCCGGATGCCTCTCTACGCGAAGTTGAGGCTGCCGTCGCCCGTTGTCATTCGCCGCTCAGGCGACACACCAACGAATTGGTTCTCGGCTAAGGCCGGTCGAACACGTCGGCGCTGCTTAAGTGATTCCAGGCGCGAGCGGATCAGTTTTAGTCTCCTGATCACTGAATACCTTCGCGGAAGAACGCATCTCCAACGATATCGACCAACGGCCTTGGCCGTGAAATGTGGGTCGCTCTCCCACCGAACACTTGGACAAAATCGATTTTGTAGTGCGTCGGAAGCGGGGCAAGAAACTCGCTTTTACATAATTTCACAATTTTTGCTTTGGTTGGCGCTTCGCGAGGGCTAACAATGGACCGGAGTCTTGTCGCTGGAATGCCGGTTAGCACCCCACCCGCCAGCGTCGTCCGGTTTCGGAAGGTAACCATGGCCTTTGTGCTCAAAGTCAACGGCAACAAACATGTCGTCGATGTCGACGGCGACACGCCGCTCTTATGGGTCTTGCGCGACGTGCTCGGGATGACCGGCACGAAATTCGGCTGCGGCATGGCTCTCTGCGGCGCGTGCACGGTACATATCGACGGCGCTCCCGCGCGTTCCTGCATCACGCCGATCGACAGCATTGAGGAGTCCGAAGTCACCACCATCGAGGTCATCGGTTCAACGCCTGTCGGCGCCAAGGTCCAGAAGGCCTGGCTCGACCAGGAGGTGGTGCAATGCGGTTACTGCCAATCCGGCCAAATCATGTCGGCTTCGGCGCTACTCGCCAGCAATCCGCATCCGACGGATGCCGATATCGATGACGCGATGTCAGGTAACATCTGCCGCTGCGGAACGTATGTGCGGATTCGTGAAGCCATCAAGCAAGCTGCACGTGGATAGGAGCTGGCGATGACGCGCGCACATATTACTCAATCACCGAGCGGCCTTTCACGGCGCGGTTTGCTGCAGGCCGGAGTGGCCTCGGGCGGCGGCCTGATCTTGAGTATGAGCTTGCCGTTCGCCAACGCCCCGGTTGAAGCGGCGGACGAAGAAGGGTTTGTGCCCAACGCTTTCATTCGCATCGAACGCGACGGGCAAGTCGTGCTCACGATGCCTTATGTCGAAATGGGTCAGGGCACTTATACTTCGATCCCAATGCTGATTGCCGAGGAACTCGAGGTAGACCTGTCGCAGGTCCGGCTGGAACATGCGCCGCCCAACGAAAAGCTCTATGCAAATCCGTTGCTCGGCGTACAAGCGACCGGAAATTCGAATGCGATTCGCGGTGCCTGGCAACCGCTCCGCCAAGCAGGTGCTGCCGCGCGAATCATGCTGGTGATGGCGGCGGCAAGCCGCTGGAGCGTTGATCCGGCCACATGCCGTGCGCAAAGCGGCGAAGTACATCACCCGCCGACGCAGCGAAGCATCAAATACGGCGAGCTTGCTGCCGAGGCCGCCCGCATACCGGTGCCCGTGAAGGTCGCGCTCAAGCAGGCGGCAGAGTTCAAGCTCATCGGCACCCCAGCCAAGCGGCTCGACGCGCCCGCGAAAGTCAACGGAACTGCTATCTATGGCATCGACGTTCGGCCGGCTGGCGTCAAGATCGCCACCCTCGCGCAATCGCCTGTCTTTGGCGGACGTCTGAAGCGCGTGGACGAGACGGCGGCGCGTGCCGTCAAGGGCGTACGTCAAATCATTCAGCTCGATGATGCCGTCGCGGTTGTGGCCGATCATATGGGGGCAGCGAAGAAGGGGCTCGCGGCCTTGTCGATTGAATGGGACGACGGTACCCACGCCAAGCTCGATATCCCGGCGGTCGTTTACGAGCTCGACAAGGCAACGCTCGGCTCAGGTGCGGTGGCACAAAACATTGGCGACACCGATAAGGCCATGGCGGACGCGGCGAGGAAAGTGGAGGCGATCTACCAGCTCCCATTCCTCGCACACGCAACAATGGAGCCGATGAACTGCACGGTTCATGTCCGCAGAGACAGCTGCGAAGTTTGGGTCGGCAATCAGGTGATTCCGCGTGCCCAGGCAACCGCCGCCAAGGTCGCGGGTCTGCCGTTGGAGAAGATCATCGTGCACAATCATCTGATCGGCGGCGGTTTCGGTCGGCGGCTGGAGATCGATGGTGTTACGCGCGCCGTCGAAATCGCGATGCATGTCGACGGCCCCGTGAAGGTCGTGTGGACCCGTGAGGAAGATATCCAGCATGATATGTACCGTCCCTACTGGTTCGACCGGCTATCGGCCGGACTCGCTGCAAACGGAATGCCTGTCGCCTGGAATCATCGCTTTGCGGGGTCTTCGGTTGCCGCGCGATGGGCGCCTCCCATCTTTCAGAACGGTCTCGATCCCGATACGACCGAGGGCGCGATTGACCTTGTCTATGGCCTCCCGAATATGCACGTCGAGTATGTGCGCGTGGAGCCTCCGGGAATTCCCACGGCCTTTTGGCGGAGCGTCGGGCCATCGCACAACGTGTTCGTTGTTGAAAGCTTCATGGATGAACTGGCTGCCGCCGCAAAAAAAGATCCAGTGGCTTATCGGCTGGCCCTCCTTGATAAGACACCTCGTGCCAAGGCTGTCCTTGCGCTCGCCGCCGAGAAGGCCGGCTGGGGACACGCACTTCCTGGAAGAAGCGGCCGTGGCGTCTCGCTTCAGCATGCCTTCGCAACCTACATGGCGCAGGTTGCCGAAGTCGAAGTGTCGAAGGAGGGCGCGGTTCGTGTCCGGCGCGTTGTTTGTGCGATCGATTGCGGAACGGTGGTCAATCCCGACACCGTCAAGGCGCAGGCCCAAAGCGCGATCAATTTTGGTATTACAGCCGCGCTCTACGGGCAGATCACACTGAAGGGTGGTCGCGTCGAGCAAAGCAACTTTCATGATTACCAGATGCTGCGCATCGATGAAGCGCCCGCGATCGAGGTTCACATCATTGCGAGTTCCGAGCCGCCCGGTGGCATGGGCGAATGCGGCACCTCCGCCATCGTTCCAGCGGTCGCCAACGCAATCTTTGCAGCCACGGGCAAACGGCTGCGGACCATGCCCGTCAAAGCGTCGGCTCTTAGGGAGCCTGCGTGAAATTCTGTGCGATGAACAGCAGGCCAAGATTTTCTTAGATCGGTTTGGCACTTTATTGCTGCGTCGGGGTAGCGTCGCAGCCCTTGATGGGCTAGGCACGCCCACGTCGTGGCCAGCGGACACGGCAAGGGCCGATCGTCTCAATTGATCTAAGCGAACTGCCTACTGTTGAAGGAATTAGTGGCCTAGCACGCGGCACTGGGGTTACGCGGCAAGATAAGATGCGATCAGTGTGGCCGCTCACACTGGAGACGGCAACCCTGACCACCAATTGAGGAACATGATCATGGGGTCTGGCGAGAGAGATAACAACCGCAGCACCGCGACGTCAAAGTGGGCCGCCGCCTTGGCAGGTTTGATTGGGATCGCCACGAACGCCCTCGCCCAGGGCGTTCCAGCGCCGGCGGTTTCCGTGGTTCCCGTGCGAACTCGCGAGATCGTCGATACGGCGAGTTTCATCGGCCGGATTGTGGCAATCGATAAGGTCGATGTTGTGGCCCGCGTGCCCGGCTTCATCGAACAGCGCTTTTTCACCGAAGGCCAGTTGGTCAAGACCGGCGATCTGCTGTTCAGGATCGAGCAGGCGACGTACCAGGCTGCCGTCGAGCAGCAAGAGGCAAATCTAGCCAAGGCCAGGGCAACAGAGGCTAACGCTGCGATGCAGTTCGAACGCGGTAAGGAACTCGTGCGCGGTCAAAACATTCCGCAATCGACAGTCGATCAACGCGCAGCGGACGCCGGCACAGCAAAAGCTGAGGTGCTGGTAGCGGAGGCAGCGCTTAGGCAGGCCCGGATCAATCTGGACTACACCGAAATACACTCCCCGATCGACGGGCGAATTGGACTCGCGAATTATACTCTCGGTAATCTGGTTGGGCCGTCGTCCGGTATCCTGGCAACGATTGTCAGCCAGGACCCGATCTACGTGATCTTCCAGGCAACCGAACGCGACATCCTCGAATATAAGCGCAGGCTGGCCGCACAGACGGATGCGAGCCCGCATGTTGTGGTTCACATCAAGCTCCCCGATGGAACAGTTTATCCCGAGCCGGGTCTGAGCAACTTCCTCGATAATCAGGTTGGCAACAGCACTGACACGGTTGCGGTCCGGGCCCAGTTTCCCAATCCTCAAGGCCTCCTGATTGCCGGCGGGTTCGCGACCGCCACGGTCGAACGCGGTGCGCCAAAATCGGAGCTTGTTGTTCCGCTCTCAGCAGTCCAGGTTGATCAAGCAGGACGGTATGTGCTCGTCGTGAATGGCGACAAAAAAGTCGAGCAACGCCGGGTGACGACCGGCACGGAACAGGGTGGAGAGGTGGCGGTCATTGATGGGGTCAAGCAGGGCGAAAGCGTCATCGTCGAGGGAATCCAGAAGGTGCGCCCCGGCCAGATTGTAGCAGTCACGCCAGCGGCCGGACTCTGACGGACATGTTCTCGGGCATCTTTATTGACAGGCCGCGGCTCGCCGCGGTCATCGCAATCGTTATCACGTTATGTGGCGTGATCGCGATCGCGACCATCCCGGTCGCGCAGTTTCCCGACATTGTGCCGCCGCAGGTGACGCTCTCCACCAACTACCCCGGCGCCGACGCCGAGTTGATCGAAACAACGGTCGCGCAGCCGATCGAACAGCAGATCAACGGCGTCGACAACGCCCTTTATTACCAATCGACCAGCGGTGCCGACGGCAGCTACACGCTCAATGTCACATTCGCCCTCGGCACCGATCCCGACATTGACACCGTCAATGTGCAGAACCGCGCCAATCTCGCCATCGCCCAGTTGCCAGCCGAGGTGTCGCATGCCGGACTCACCATTCGCAAGAAATCGGCCGCACTCCTGCAGGTGATCAACATCTATTCTCCCAAAAACACCTACGATGCGGTCTATCTCAGTAATTATGCGACAATCAACATCGTCGATGCGCTGGCCAGAATTAAAGGCGTTGGACAGGCAAGCCTGTTCGGCCCGCTCGACTATTCACTGCGGATTTGGCTCGATCCTGATCGCCTGGCGCAGTTCAACCTGACGCCGAACGACGTCATTACGGCGGTGGGAAACCAGAACGTCCAGGCCGCCCTTGGCCGAATAGGTGCAGCTCCGATCTCCCATGAACAACAGCTGCAGTTGACGATCAAGACCAAAGGCCGCCTCACCACCCCACCCGAGTTCGCCGAAATCGTCTTGCGCGCCAATCCCGACGGATCCGTCGTCCGGGTGAAAGATATCGCCCGGGTCGAGACGGGCGCGAAGTCGCAAGATCGCTACAGTCGCTTCAATGGAGCGCCGACCGCTGCCATTGGCATCTATCAATCGCCAGGCTCCAATGCGGTCGATGTGGCTCGCCATGTCCGTGAGACCCTCGACATCCTCGCGGCACGTTTTCCGAGCGACTTGGCCTATGATGTCTTTTGGGACAGCACGGTCTTCGTCACTGCGACCATTGATGAAGTGATTCATACTTTGGTCGAGGCCATCATTCTCGTCGCC
>JASHYD010000362.1 GCA_030043175.1 Xanthobacteraceae bacterium
CACTTCCTCCGAGAGCTAGCCGAAGATACCACGCCGGTGTTGCCGTACGAAAAGCGTAATCGGTTACTGCAACTTAGCACACACTGAGTCGCAAACGCGATCCAGCAAAGCGGCGCCCAGCCGTGCTCCGGTGTGGCGGGGAATTCGACGATTTCCTGTTATGGCCCACTCCTTCCTCGCCTACCTACGGCCGGCACGAAAGCTATCGAGGGGAATCTGCCCTCCCGACCGATGGGAGCACCCACGGGCGAATTTGACCCCATTAGCGGACCCAGCGACGAGCTTCACAGATTGCCTTACTATTCAAGTCCGCGGGATAGCGGGCCAAACTACTCATTATTTAGATAGTTTTTTTCCAAGAATTTGGATCTGAAATTTTGTGGCGGAGTGGGGATGTCTGGCCGTCCCTCTGGCGTAAAGTCCATGAGATTCCAATACGGCCACACCGTGTCAACATGATTCGCCGCCAGTTCAGTTCCCCAGAAATGAAAAATCTTTCCATCCCACCTCTTGAACACATGCATTACTGGCCACTGCATATCATCAGAGTCTCCCTGGCATTTGTAATCGGCTTGATAGGAAGAGTCCGATCCGGAAACCAGCGCAATCTGCGACCATCCACGTTGTTTGGCCCACGCATTGATTCGATCAGCCGGGGCTTTCGCAATTGCGACAAACGCGGCGTTTTGAGTGACCTGATACCAGGTGCGATCAAACCCATCGACCAGCGACGTACACGAGGGACAGGGATTGTCCCAATTCGGCCCGTACATAAATGAGTACAGCAGCAGCGTGCTTTTGTCCGCGAATAACTCGGAGAATTTCACATTCTTCCCTACTTTCCCGTCGTTGGCCCATTGGAAGACGTAGTCCTCTTTCAACTGTCCACCGGGAGGGAGATTGCGGCGCTTTTCTGCCACAGATTTTACTTTGTCAACAAGCTCTTTTTCATCTTTAAGCAATGCATCGCGCGCATCGCGATATTCTCTGCTTTCGTTTGGATACCGTAATTCACTCATCTTCCTCTCCTCTTTGAAACTTAGCTGTCGGGCACGGACTCTATCGGGATAAGACGCCATACCCATCAATTCAGCACCATGGGCCGAAATTGGCGCCCCTAGCTGCTGTGAACCTCGATCGCGTGAGCACGTCAGCGATCGAAGCGCTCCTGGACCAAACGCGGTGCTAGGCGGCGGTTGATCCCGTGCCGTAGCGGCGGCATCAAATGCGATGGCGAGCGGGTCGCAGCATAACACCATAAGGGCGATCAGCCACCGGATCGCCCGCTCGGAATCTGTGTCCACGCCAAGCAACTCTGCAACTTCGCTGGATGGTGGCGCTTCGGTCTCGACCTGCCGAGCGGCGTTGACGGTGGCGTGCCGGTGCTCGGCGTCTCCGCCCCCTCCTCGCATATGCGACCCATCAGTTCTAGCGCCGCAGGCAGACCGCTATGGGAAAGAGGTGGCCGAAACGGAAAATAAGGCTAAGAAGACGCTGGTCTCCCATCGCAACGGAGACTTCAATGTGACGCGAGCCTGATGGCGGGACCATTCCGCGCCCAGCCGCGATGAACTGGAGAATAAATGAGCTTCCAAGACCCTGACCACCAAGAGCGCAAGAGTGCCGCCGCCGCCAAGCAGGCGATGCTGCAAAAGTTTCGCGCCGCATCCGAAGACCCTGAAGTCGCCCGGCGGCACGCGGCCCGGGTGGCCATGAACGAGGCGCGTTTGGTCCGCATGGCCGAGCGCGAAGCCGCCAAGCGCGTGCGTGAGGCCGAATTGGCCGAACAGGCCGCGCGTGCCGCCGAGCTTGCCGCGCAGGCTCAGCGCGAAGCCGAGGAGGCAGAGGCTCTCCTTGCCGCCCAAAGCGCCGAACGGGCGATTTTGCTGGAGGCCGAGCAAAAGGCCGCCCGGGATGCCCGCTACGCGGCCCGCAAAGCGGCAAAAAAGGAACGCCGTCGAGGCTATTGATAGTGCTGGAGCCGGGGCCGGTAAGAAGCCCCCTTTCCTCCCCCGCGAGCGAGAGAGGTGAAGGCTGCGGCCAAATGCGATGCCCTGTCTGTCTGCGCTTTCGCCTTGCGCAGTAAGACCACGTGCCGCGAGCAGCAGCCGCCAGCGTAATCTTCAGGGGCACCATCCTGCAACCACGGCCGAATGTCTGCAGTTCAGTTGGCCCAGGGCGGCCGACTTGGGCATTTCAGCAAGGTCGTCGGCTATCCGGGGTACACCGGCGGTCATGCCGACGCCGGCCGGCGGGCGGCTCCTGACCCACAAGCGACATCCCGTGAGGCGCTCCTCTCGGGGCCAATTTTCAGCGTTCAGGACGAGACAGGTGGGGAAGGAACTAGCGTGCGAGCCAGGTAGCCAAATGGTGCCAGGCCGCACTGTCGCCGATGATGGCTTGAACGGGCAGAAGCAAAAAACTGAGGATCGCGAGCGCCGCCGTAAGCGGATGAACGCGCCGTGCGCGGAAGTAATCCCGGGCGACCGCTGACAAGAAAAACAGTGCCAACCCGCCGAGGACCATAAAAGGCCCCGTAGAAGCCGACAATAGCCCGAAATAGCCGAGGAAATGCGTAATAGGGGCTCCCATGAGTGAGATGTTGGCAAACAGCATGAAACGTTTGTGGATTTCCTTGCGATGCCTGTAAGCGAGGGCAATGCCGGCCATCACGAGAAACTCGATCAGTGTAACGAAGTTGAAGATGGAGCCGAAGAGGGGATTGCGGAGGTCGTCACAGCCTTGCAGGCAGGTTTTCCCGCCCTGGTCGCCACTCAGATCGAAGCCTCGGTGTACCATGTGTACGGTGACCACGTAGGAGAGCGGAACGAGCAGGTGAGAAGCACCACGGCAACGATACCCATGCGCCGATGGAATGCGGCCTGCCGCGACCTGATAAGCGCTGTCTGAAGCACGAAGAGAATCAGCCAGCAGAACACCAGGATGCCGTGCACCGCGACGAGTGGAGTGAGCGGAGCGAGGCGCCTGGAGGGATCGATGATGGAGGGCGCAAACCCTGCGACGGCGACGATGATCATAACCAAGCCGATGACCGTAAAATACCAGCGGCCAAGCCAGCGACCGAGGGCCGTGTTGCTCTCGCGCGTGACAGCGGAGTAAGTGAGTGCTGAAGGCATAAGGGCGATCTCGATTTGCTTCACTGTATTTGCCTTGGCCATATCGCCGGTCGGCGCCGCGGCGATAGTAAAAATGCGACATTGCTCGGGGAT
>JASHYD010000363.1 GCA_030043175.1 Xanthobacteraceae bacterium
GCCAACTACCAGTTTCATATGACGCTGTTGCAGCCGGTCGGCGGCATGGACATGATCGCCCGCGCTTTCGCCCGCGAAGTCGGCGATCTCATCCGATTCAACGCCAAAGTGACGGCGCTTAAGCAGGACGGGCGCGGCGTGACGGCCATCTACGAAGACCGCACTGACTCCGGCAAACCGTTGCGAGCGACCGCGGACTGGTGTCTCTGCACCATTCCGTTGCCGATCCTGAGCCAGATCGATGTCAACGTGGGCGCGCCGATGCAGAACGCCATCGACGCTGTTCCCTACGAGCCCGCCGTCAAGGTCGGCCTGCAATTTAAGCGGCGCTTCTGGGAGCAGGACGACGGCATTTACGGCGGCATTTCCTATACCGATCTTCCGATCCGCCAGATCGGCTATCCGTGCACCGGCTACGGCGGTGCTGGCAAGGCCGTGCTCCTTGGTGCCTACGAGATCGACAGCGTCTATGCCTACGAGTTCACGGCCTTGTCGCCCAAGGAGCGGGTCGCGAAGGCGGTCGAGGACGGCGCGCAAATCCACCCGCAGTACAAAGACGAGTTCGAGAACGGGATCGCGGTCGCGTGGCATCGCAACCCCTCGACGCTCGGCTGCTCCGGCGTTTGGACCGACGAGACGCGCAAACAACATTATGAAAATCTGTGCGCGATCGACGGCCGAATCCTGCTCGCCGGGGAGCACGCGTCCTATTGGCCCGGCTGGCAGGAGGGCGCGATCCTGTCGTCGCTCGATGCCATCTCACGGCTGCATCGCCGAGTGCTAGCCGGCTGATCCGCGAGGAAACATGTTGCGCCCTCGAACTGCATCGCCCGCACTAGCCTCGGCTTTTTCCAATGCGGCAATCGCGGCTCTTTCCAGTGCGGCAATTTCGTGCGCGGCGATGTCGTCCGCGCTCGCGCAGCCTGCCGAGCGGTTCGGCAATGCGTTGCGCTTCATGCCACAGTCGGGCGAAGCGCTCTATGCCGATATTTGCCAGGGCTGCCATATGCCGGAGGGGGTGGGCGCGGTTGGTGCCGGCACCTATCCGGCACTGGCTCGGAACCCCAAGCTCGCAACCACCGGCTACCCGCTGTTCCTGGTCATCCATGGACGTAAGGGCATGCCACCCTTCGGCAAATTGTTGACCGACCAACAGGTCGCCGCGGTCGTCAACTACATCCGCACCCATTTCGGCAATGATTTTCCGGACGCGGTGAGCGACGACGACGCAAAGGCGGCGCGGTAGGGGGCGGGCAAGATTGCTTGCCGGTAAGTCCGCAAAGAAGCCTACCTTGATCAAGGTGGGGCGCGTACTGGCAAGAGCTACGAATGAGGAAACGATTCGCAGGGCCGGGTCACGCTTCGACTCTACCCGGCTCACCGGAATGTGGGAACGGAGTCACGCTCGAGCCACGACGTGCGGCCGCTTGCTTGGTCAGCGATTTGCTGATACCGCGAATATTATGAGCAAGTTAATTCGTGACGTCAGGAAATATGTGAGGCAGCAGCGGCCTGCGAAGCCAGGGGAGCCCATTACGGTGCGCTTGCACCCTGATCAGCTCAACCAGCTAAAAGCCTGGATTGCCAAGCAGGATGATGCGCCATCTCGCCCCGAAGCTATGCGGCGGCTATTGGCGAAGGCGCTGGGCAAGAAGTGACGCGAGCGATGGAATCGGCCGTCCAGGTGATTGGGTCTTTTCTTGCTGCTGCCCTGGGTTGGGTGGTGCTGGAATTCGTCGCCCGACCACTGCGCAAGTTTTACGATCTGAGGGGCGAGGTCATCAGGCGATTGACCGAGTATGCCAATATCAAGCCACGCTGGCGTGAAATCCCGGGAGATCGCAAGGAATTGGAACTCTCTCAGGAAGAGATCGCGCGCCTCGAAAAGGCTCAGGATGTTCTGCGCGACCTCGCGTCACAGCTTGTGGCATTTGCCAGTAACGAAACCTGGGCGCTGCATGCCGCAAAGGTCATGGGTCATGATCCAAAACATGCAGCTGAGGGGCTAATAGGCCTCTCGAACAGGATCGATACACACGATCCTCAAGACCACAAGTTTCATCGGAAAACGATCAAACAAGGCCTGTTTCGTGACAGTCGCGATGTGATGTGACTGATCGCGTCGCGGCCGCGATAGCAGACCGTGCAGAAGCTGCTTTCGTCCACCCCGCCCGTCATATAGCCTCTCCGACAGCCGCCGCGACAGCTGCCGCGCTTGGGAGTGCCGAAACCGCCGGGTAAATTATTTGAGTTGCCCGCCGCGCTTCTTTCGCTGCAACTTTAAGAAAAAGAAAAGCGCTCATCATGGATCGACGAACATTCTTGAGGACCACGGTCGGCGCGGCGGTGACTATCTGCCTTGCGAGCCCGGCAATCTCGCAACGCGCGGCGGCGCGAACACTGCGCCTCGTACCGCATGCCGACCTCGCCAATTTCGATCCGGTCTGGACGCCGGCCTTCATCGCGCGCAACGCGGGCGTCCTCGTCTGGGACACCCTCTACGGCGTCGACGCCAAGCTGCGACCGCAGCGCCAGATGATTGAGGCCGAAGACGTATCGCCCGACGCTCTCGCCTGGACGTTTCGCCTGCGGCCGGGATTGAAATTTCACGACGGCGAGCCGGTGCGCGCGGCCGACGCGGTCGCCAGCATCAACCGGTGGGCGGCGCGCGAGCCCATGGGAGCGATGATCAAGGCGGTCGAGAATGAGCTCGCCACCATCGACGATAGGACCTTCCGCTGGACCCTGAAAAAGCCGTTTCCCAAACTGCTGCTGGCGCTCGGGAAGCTCAGCACGCCGTGTTGCTTCGTCATGCCGGAGCGAATAGCCGCAACCGATCCGTTCCAGCAGATCAGCGATTATGTCGGCAGCGGGCCGATGCGCTTCGTGCGCAGCGAATGGGTGCCGGGCGCCAAGGCGGTGTTCGAGCGATTCGCGGGCTATGTGCAGCGCGCGGAGCCCGCGTCCTGGCTTGCCGGCGGCAAGCGCATCCTAGCAGACCGCATCGAATGGATCGTGATGCCCGATCCTGCCACCGCCGCCGCGGCGCTCCAAAGCGGCGAAGTGGACTGGCTCGAACAGGTGCTTCCCGATCTCGTCCCGGTGCTGCGCAAGAACCGCAATGTGGTCGTGGATATCCAGGACCCCCTCGGCTGGGTCGGCCTGTTGATCGTCAACCATCTTCACCCGCCGTTCAACGACGTGCGCGCACGGCGTGCGCTCCTCGCTGCCATGAGCCAGGCAGACTACATGCGCGCCTTCGTTGGGGATGACGCCATGTGGAAACCGATGCCGGGCTATTTCACCTCCGGCACGCCCCTCTACAACGAGGAGGGCGGCGACATACTCAAAGGCCCACGGCGCTTCGATCTGGCGCGGCGCCTGCTGGCGGAGAGCGGCTACAAGGGCGCGCCCGTCACTCTGATGGCCGCCCAAGACCTCCCCAACCATAAGCTCTGGGGCGAGCTGACGGCGGACCTCCTGACGCGGCTCGGTGTCACGGTCGATTACGCGGCCATCGACTGGGGCACCCTGAACGCACGGCGCGTGCAGAAATCGCCGCCGGGACAGGGCGGCTGGCAGATGGTTATCAGCGGGGTCACCGGCTCGGATTGTCTCGATGGGACGAACCGCCTGCTTCGCACCGACGGCAAGACCGTATCAGTCGGCTGGGCGATGAGTCCGCAGGTCGAGACCGAAGTTGCCGCATGGTACGACGCCCGATCGTTCGATGAGGAAAAGGCCGTCGCCCGCCGCCTTAACCGGGCCGCTGTCGACCATGTGGTTTATGCGCCGCTCGGCTTCTACCTGCGGCATCATGCGTGGCGAAAAAACGTGAGCGGCGTCAGGGCGGGGCCGGTACCGTTCGCCTGGGATGTCGCCAAGATGGCATAGCGCCGAGGCAGAGAACGCGGAGGGCAAACATGGGTCAGCTTCATTTTCAATCGGCGGTTGCCATTGCGCGGCAGATCCGCGAGCGCAAGATCAGCGCCAGCGACGCGCTCGAGCATTTCCTCGCGCGTGTGGCGAAATACAATCCTAGGATCAACGCCATCATTTGGCTCGACGCCGACCGCGCGCGAACGCGGGCGAAGGCCGCCGATGCGGCACTTGCCAAAGGTGAAATTTGGGGACCACTCCATGGCGTGCCCATGACCATCAAGGAGAGCTTCAACGTCGCTGGCTCGCCGACCACCTGGGGCGATCCGAACCTCGAGAATAATGTGACGGAGACAAGCGCGCTCGCGGTCGAGCGGTTGGAAAAAGCGGGCGTCGTACTGTTTGGCAAGACCAACGTGCCGCTGCTGCTCGCCGACAACCAGAGCTACAATGCGATTTACGGGACCACCAACAACCCGTGGGATTTATCGCGCACGCCCGGCGGCTCCTCCGGCGGCTCGGCGGCGGCGCTTGCGGCCGGCCTCACCGGCATCGATGTCGGCAGCGACATCGGTGGCTCGATACGCAATCCAGCCCATTTTTGCGGCGTGTTCGGTCTCAAGCCGACCTGGGGTGTGGTCGCCCCGAAGGGGCAGGCGCTGCCCGGCTCGCACGCCTACGCGGACATTTCGGTGGTTGGCCCTCTGGCGCGTGGTGCCGACGATCTCGAGATCGCGCTCGACGCCATGAGTGGTGCCGATGAGATCGACGGAGTTGCCTGGAAGCTCGATCTGCCGGTCTGCGATGCCGCCTCATTCAGGGATTTGCGCATTGCCGTCAAGCTGCACGACCCTAACTGCGAGGTGGATGCACAATACGTGGACAAGCTCCAGGCGCTGGTCGACGCGCTAGCCAAGCGCGGTGCCAAAATAAAGGAGGCCGAGCCAACACTCGACGCTGCTCGGCTTCATGAGATCTATATTCTGCTGCTGCGCGCCGCGACCTCGGCGCGTACCCCTGACGAAGATATCGAGCGGTGGCGCAGTGCCGCGGCGGCGCTCGGCCCTGGCAAGGAGCCTTATCTCGATCTCATGGTACGAGGCAACACGCTACGGCACCGCGACTGGCTCAAACTCAACAACGAGCGGCATGGGTTGCGACGCGCCTTCGCGGCATTCTTCAAGGATTGGGACATCCTGTTATGCCCGGTCGGCGTTTCCGCCGCGGTGCCTCACGACCACGCAGGCGAGCGCTGGCAGCGCGTGATCTCGGTAAACAGCAAGCCGGTGCCGTCGACAACAAATCTATTCTGGGCGGGTTACTCGAGCCTGGTTTATTTGCCCTCGACAGTGGGGCCGGTCGGCTTCATAGGCTCCGGGCTTCCGGTCGGCTACCAAGCGATCGCCGCCAGTGGCTGCGACAAGTCGGCGATAGCCTTCAGCCGCCTCATCGAGAAGGAAATCGTCGGCTTTGTACCTCCTCAGGGCTTTGACTGAGCCGAATTGACTCTCCCAGCGTCCGCCGCGCTAAGCCAGCGCAATTGACAAATCTACCAACAGGGGCTCAGCCGTCGGACCCATGGCGGCCCTCGCTACCCAATCGACCATGGTGCCCATCTGTCCGATCGGCCCAAGGGGGACTGGGGTCACATACCAGTACGGTCAATTGACCACCCGGGTTTCGGAGAAGCACCGTGCTCTTATGAGGCTTAGGCGATTTCGGCCGGCGCTGACCGGTTGGCCAAGCCGAAGCCGATCCGTACCCCCCACAACAGCACGGCGCGAGCATGGCGTACATCAACACGGAGGCGAACTGCACGCCGATGCGCCTCGCTTCGAGATTGGCGTATTCTCGGATGCTGCTCTCGGTCAGCCGGACTTGCTCCAGCACGCGAGGATCGATCAAGCGAGCGACGAATAGGTAAGCATCGTCGTAGCCCTTCAACTTGGTTAGCGCGCCGATGTAATTCGTGTCCGGCAACATATCGGCAACCGCCTCGGCATCGCTGATTTGGGCGAGGCGCTCGACGGGCGGCAGCGGGGGCTCCGGGAGTTCGGGCGGCAGTCGAACATCGGCCTTGAGGATGATCGACTGATCGGACCTCAGCATCATCGCCAGCTGAGCCGACTCATTGACCCTCAGGTCGTGATGCGACAACAGCGAAGCGTTTACGGATATTACGCTTATTTTCCGGCAACGAAGAAGAAGTCCCGTCGTCCCGGCAGCGAGCCATAGGTAAACGGCTGCTGGCGCTTGTTGGTGGCCTCCAGAACGTCGTCGCGCACATAGTCGAACTGACGGCGCACCTCGCGGCCCGGCACCTTGAGCTCCGCTGCGAAAGCGCGCGCGAACGGGCTATTCGCGCCGTCGATATTGTCGGTCGCGATCTGGCCGTCCTTCGCCGAATAGACGACGAGTGTTCCGGGCTCCGGCTCGGGCGGCGGAGCCAAACCTCGATCATTACCGCTGCGCGACGCCATGGTGCGGCGCATGCTGTCCTTGAATGGATTGACGCGGCACGCGTCGAGAATAAGGAGCCTCAGCAGCCTGGCGCCACCGAGCGTGTTCAGCAATTCCTCATACGACACGGTTTCTGCCTTAACGTCGCGCTCATCAGCGAGTTTGGCATCGATGGGGATGAGATAGTTGACCTGATTGATCTCGATGCCGTGACCCGCAAAATAGATGAGCGCCCAATCCGCCTTGTCGGCCTGATCGCGGAACGCACGCAGAGCTTTCACCATGGCATCGCGGCCGAGGTCGATCTTCAGCTCGACCGTTTGAAAGCCGGTCTGCTGCGGAGCATCCGCCACCGCCTTCGCGTCGCGGGTTTGGCAGCATCGTGGCGAAGCCGTATTCTGAATTGCCGATCACCAGCGCAACACGACGCTCCCTGGTGAAGGTCGATGCAGCCATCTGGACGGCGGACGTCGCAAGCTGAAATACGGACGGCTTTGGCTGGTTCGGCTGCGGCACAAGTGTGGCCTGCGCGCGTTCGCCATCCTGGCGCGCTTCCGCCAGCATCGGGTCGAGCTTCAGGGCCTGGTCGTAGTCCGCAATAGCACGGTCGATGTCGCCCTTGTCGAGGTATGCCCGCCCGCGATTGTTGAAGGCAAAAGCATCCCTTGGATCGAGCCTGATAGCCTGATCAGCATCGGCGATGGCATGGTCAAGGTCGCCTCGCAGCTCATTAATAGCTGCCCGATTGCTGTAGCCTCCCGCATATTGCGGATCAAGCATGATCGCCTGATTCGCGTCGGCCATCGCGCGATCAAAGTCGCCCTTTTTACCATACGCGAATCCGCGGTGGCTGTATGGGTTCGCAAAATTGGGGTTGAGTTTGATCGCCTGATCGAAATCGGCAATCGCGCGGTCGTAGTCGCCCTTGTCGATGTACGCGCGGCCGCGGTTGTTGTATGCGGCTTGGAGGTTCGGATTGAGCTTGATCGCCTGGTCACCGTCAGCGATCGCGCGCTCAACGTCCCCTTTCTTCCAAAAAACAAAGCCGCGGCTAATGTACGCTTCAGAAAATTTCGGATTGAGGGTGATCGCCCGATCGTAGTCGGCAATCGCCCGATCAAGATCGCCTTTCGCCAGATAGGCGAGACTGCGCCTATTGTAGGCGTTGACAACTTTCGGATCGATCCGGATCGCCTGATCGTAGTCGGCAATGGCACGATCATGGTCGCCTTTCGACTCATAGTCATAGCCGCGGAAGTTGTACGCGACGGCGAATCTTGGATCAAGCCTGATTGCCTCATCGTAGTCGGCGATCGCATGGTCACGGTCGCCCGTTGGCGGAATAAACACGGCCGCGGTTCTGGTAGGCGAGGGCGTATTTGGGGTCAAGCTCGATTGCCGTATCGTAGTCGGCGATCGCGCGGCCACGATCATCCTTCAGTTCATAGACGTAGCCGCGATCGTTCCACGCACCAGCGTACTTTGGATTAATCATGATCGCCTGGTCGTAGTTTGCGATCGCCCGATCATTATCGCCTTTCGCTTGATAAGCACGGCCGCGGTTCTCGTAGGCGAAAACATATTTCGGATCCGCCATGATCGCCTGGTCGTAGTCCGCGATCGCCCGATCATTATCGCCTTTCGCCTGATAGGCACGGCCGCGGTCTTCGTAAGCGAAAACATATTTCGGATCCACCATGATTGCTTGACTGAAGTCGGCGATCGCGCTTGTCATGATCGCCCTTCCCCTCATGGGCACGGCCGCGATTGGTCCAGGCCACGTGGTTCTTCGGGTTGGTCTGGATCGCCTGATTGTAGTCGGCGATCGCACGATCGAGATCTCCTTTCGATTTGTAGGCAAAGCCGCGATCGTTATAGGCGTTGCTAAGGCTGGGATTGAGCTTGATCGCTTGGTCGCAGTCGACGATCGCCCGATCATAATCGGCTTTTGCATTGTCGGTGAAGCAACGGTTGATGTAGCTGTTGGCGTCCGTCGGATTGAGCTTGATCGCCTGATCGAAGTCGGCAATCGCACGGTCATGATCGCCTTTCGCGTTATAGGCGAGGCCACGGTTGTTGTAGACGGCAGCATCATTCGGATTGAGCGTGATCGCCCGGTTGAAGTCAGTGATCGCGTGATCGTTATCGCCTTTCGCTTGATAGGTACGGCCGCGGCCCTGGTGGGCATCGGCCAAGTATGGGTCGAGCTTGATCGCCTGATCGTAGTCGGCGATCGCGCGGTTGTACTCGCCCTTGTTAGGCGAGGCCGCGTCGGTCGTGGGCGACGGAGTCCATCGGATTGAGGGCAATCGTCTGGTCGTAGTTAACGATCGCACGATTGTTGTCGCCTTTCGCTTGGTAGGCACGGCCGCGGCCATGGAACGCGTTGGCGTATTTCGGGTTAAGCCTGATTGCCTCATCGCAATCCGCGATCGCGCGGTCATACTCGCCCTTGTTAAAGTAGGCGTAGGCGCGTCGGTAATAGGCGGCCGCATTTTTTGGATCCTGTGCGATCCAGCGTGTGCAGGCCGTGATGGCATCGTCGCCGTCCGGCAGCGTTGCACATATTGCGGTCATCTGCCGCAGCCGGCGCGATAGCCAAGATGAAGGCCAACAGTACCGCTGCCGCACACGAGATCAGCTGATGCATGCCCCCTCGACGTCATGTTCGGACTACGATTTCCACTCCTCGCACCCCGTGTCGATCCCTATTGCCGCTCGCTGCCTT
This sequence comes from Xanthobacteraceae bacterium, assembly GCA_030043175.1. Next base: position 9,068 of record JASHYD010000363.1, read on the forward strand.
CATGCAGTCATCGCGTGCGACGTACTTCTCTACCTCTTCGCCACGAAATAGAAATCCCTCCGCCCTGGCAGCGAGCCGTAGGTGAACGGCTGCTGTCGATTGTTGGTGGCCTCCAGGACGTCGTCGCGGACATAGTCGAACAGCCGGCGTACCTCGCGGCCCGGTACCTTCAATTCCGCCACAAAGGCCCGGGCGAATGGGCTGTTGACGCCGTCCACGGCGTCGGCCGCAACTTCACCGTCCTTCGCGGAATAGATGACGAGCGTCCCAGGTTCCGCCACGCGACGCGACGGTGCGGCGCATGGTGTCCTTGAATGGATTGATGCGGCAGGCATTGAGGACGAGAAGCCTCAACATCCGGGCTCCGCCGATTGCACGCAGCAATTCCTCATATGACATGGCCTCAGCCTCTACATCGCGTTCATCGAGGAGCTTGGCATCGATGGGAATGAGATAGTTGACGCGGTTGATCTCAATGCCGTGGCCGGCAAAATAGATCAGCGCCCAATCGGCTTTGTCGGCCTGATCGCGGAATGTGCGCAAGGTCTTGACCATGGCGTCGCGGTCGAGGTCCATCTTCAGGTCGACCGTCTGAAAACCGACCTGGCGCAGGGTGTCCGCCACCGCCTTGGCGTCGCGCCGGGGGTTAGGCAGGAAAGCCGCGGAGCGGTATTCGGAGTTGCCGATCACCAGTGCGACGCGGCGTTCCGCAGATGCTGCCAGCTGCTTCGCCTTCGGGTTCGGTCGCGACGTGAGCGCAGCCTGCGTGCGTTCGCGGCCCTGGCGCGCCTCCGCCAGCATCGGAGCAATTCTCAGCGCCTGGTCGTAGTCTGCGTTCGCGTGGTCAAGATCGCCTTTGCCGAGGTATGCCTTGCCCCGGGTGCTGAACGCGAACGCGTCTCTTGCATTGAGGCGGATCGCGTTGTCGGCATCAGCGATTGCGAGGTCAAGGTCGCCTCGCAATGCATAAACAGCGGCGCGGTTGCTGTAATGTCGCAAATCGGGGCTTATTCACAAGCACCTGGTTGAGGTCAGCTATGGCGCGACCGAAATCGCCTTTTTTGCCGTACGCCACCCCGCGATTGCTGAGCGCCCCCTTACCCAATGGGTTGAGATTCAGTGCGTGCTCGCAATCCGAGATGGCACGGTCGTAATCGCCCTTGTCGATGTAGGCGCGGCAGCGGTTGGTGCGGGCGACAAAGACTTTCGGGTTGATCCTGCGGGAGAGTGGCGGGAACATGCCTGAAGACGTGCATCATCGTGTTCCTTCTGCAAGGGGCCTCCCATCAGGGGCTGAGACAGACCATACCGAGAACTGGCCAGGCCCCTTCACGGCGCCATCTCGCGGGCGCTGACTGCTTCGGTCGGCGGCGGAGCCGCTGCCCGCAAGCACCAGGGCTTGATCGTTTGCGTTTCCTGCCCGCGCTCCCGCCGTTATTCCTATAAGTAATTAAATACCTCCTAGCGCAAGCGATCAACGCGGCGCGATCGTTTTCAGAACTGCCCGAACAGTCGGGAGAGCGCAGCCCGTTCAGCCCAAGCCGCGAAGCCGCCTGAATCGCGCGGCGGGAAAATGAAGGTGAACAATATTTTTCGTCGGGCGTAGGTGCGGAAATGGCTCCCGTTATCGCGAGGACGATCGGCGACGCATCGGGCCGGCAGATGGCTGAGCCGGGCAGTTGGCATACAGGATGGCGCCTTGTTCGTTGGTCAGCACGACAGGCGGAGCATCGAAGACCATCTGCGCAACCCGCCGAGCGGGCGATAGTG
>JASHYD010000364.1 GCA_030043175.1 Xanthobacteraceae bacterium
GAACCGCACGCTGTGTCCGGCGTTAGAGGCCATGCCCGGGGCGATGACAGATCAACAAGCTTCATCGTCATGGCCTATCGAGGAGCGAAAAGATGAGAGGTTTAGTATTTTCCGTTGTTGTGGTGCTCGGCGCTTTGGCCGTTATGCAAGTTTCCGCGGACGATGCATGGGCAGCAAAAAAGCCAAGCCACGAAAAGCACGAAAAGCACGAAAAGAAACAAAAGAAAAAAGAAAAGAAAGAGGACAAAGACAAGAAAGAGGACAAAGACAAGAAAGACGAGAAAGACAGGAGAGATACAAACAATTGTCCAGGTTGGGTTTCAAAGGGTTGCAGTCCGGGAGCGTGCCAATGCCCGGTGGGCCCGGATGAGAAAGAAAGAAAGAAAGCCGCGGAGAAAGCACAAAAGAAAGCCGAGGAGATAGCAAAAAAGCTCCAAAAAGCCGAGGGGAAAGAAAAAAAGGCGCAAAAAGCCAAGGGGAAAGAAAAAAAGCCCGAATCCGGCCGGGGAACCCAAACCCGAAAAGACGCTGAGCCGGCCCGGACTATGCGCTCCTTATCATTCGTCACTCGTTCCGATAAGGCCGCTGATGTGCTCGATCGCCGGTCGCAAATTGAACGCATGTTGTGTGATCTAATACCAATTCGTCGAGAGATTGACTCTCTGGGGGATTCCCGACTGTGATTCAAGATGGCAATCAAGGGCCTTGCCATGGGCCAGGCTATTGCGGTGCGGACGGACTATACGGCGGGCGAGGTTCGCCGGTTTGCGAAACAGGCGAAGGACGTCGCGCAGGCGCGACGGTTGTTGGCGATTGCGGCGGCGCTCGAATGAGCCTCGTGGGCCGAGGCGGCAAAGATCGGCGGGATGGATGGGCAGGTGCTGCGAGACTGGGTGCACCGGTTCAATGACCAAGGACGGGGCGGTTTCATCAATACTCCGCGCCGGGCGCTCCGCCCAAGCGAGATGCCACGCACTGGGCGTTTCTTGCCGAGATCGTGGAGGAAGGTCCGATCCCGGCAGTCCACGGCGTGGTGCGATGGCGAGCCTGCGGCTGCACGAGGAGTTCGGCATCTCGGTATCGGACGACACCATCTATCGTGCCCTCAAAGACCTGGGCTTCTTACATCTCAGTGCCCGTCCGAAGGCCGCCAGGCACACCGGTAGAAGTGTGGTTCCAGGACGAAATGCGGGTCGGGCAGAAGAACAAGCTCACCTACCGCTTGGCTCGGAAGGGCTCACGTCCTCGCGCCACGCGTGATCAGCGCATCCGACCGCGGAGCCGGTGCAGCCCTCGTGCTACCGGTCTGCAACAGCGAAGCCATGCAGCTTCACCTCGACGAGATCACCAGCAAGGTTGTACCGGGCGCCCATGCTATTCTCATGCTCGACCAAGTTGGCTAGCACGGTGCTAAGGAACTCAGGATTCCGACCAACATTTCCCTACGCCGTTGCCGCCGCGCTCACCCGCAGCCAGGTGAACATGTGGCAGTTCATGCGTCAGAACTGGCTATCAAACCGGACCTTAAAATCTTTTGACGGCATCATCGATCACTGCTGCTACGCCTGTAACACAGTTATCGGCCAACCGTGGAAGATAATGTCCATCGCCCGACGCAACTGGGCGACCGTCGGTCACTCATCGTGAGGATTGGTATAACCATGTTTGATGCACATCTGGCCGCTGGCACCGAGACGCGCATGGGGTCGATGTCGCTGGGGTCAGCGAAGAGGCGCTCCAGTAATATAACACTCTGTGCGAGAGGTACCGGACCTTGACTCGAATCTTATCGGTCGTCTTGTCCAATACTGCGTCGATCACCACCGAACTAAAGACCTCTCTGCGCTAGGTGACCCCATTCCCCGTGAGGTCATGCTGCAGGTCGCCGGCCTGTGATCTTGTTAGTCCGGTTGCCTATCGTCGTGCCAGGAAATCTCGCCATGTGCGTACGCGGATTGAGCGACGGCACTCCCCGTCTCGCCGGATGATATCTCGCCGTGCGTGATCAGTACTGTGAGCGCGGCAAGCTTGTCGTGCATCTTGATCCGCCTGGGCGGCCGTCGTCGTCGAGCTCCACCTCTGCGAGGCGCGGCGGCAGCATGTCCATGTGTCGCGGCGGCGCTGGACCCTTGCGCGCCTCGCCGGTGGCGGGGTCGATGCTCTGGACGAGCTCGTAATACTCCGGCAGCGCAGCGCTGGCGAGGGCCGTGACGACGTGCCCGCCTCAAGACGTCGAACTCTCTCCCAGACGCGACTAACAGCGCGTGTGCATCCATGCCGCGCAACACGATTCCGATGTCTGGCTTCACAGGAAGTTGCGCGCAACGATGTAGAGACAGCCCGCGAGGAGCATGGCGGCGGGAAGCGTCAGGAACCACGCGGTCAGAATGGCCCTGATCGTGGCCATTTGCAGTCCCGAGCCGTTGGCCGCCATGGTGCCCGCCACGCCGCTCGACAGAACGTGCGTCGTGGATACCGGCAGCCCGTAGAACTCGGCGCCGAGGATCGTTCCCGCCGCCACTATCTCGGCTGAGGCGCCCTGAGCATAGGTCAGATGCTCCTTGCCGATGCGCTCGCCCACCGTCACGACGATCCGCCGCCAGCCCACCATGGTGCCGAGCCCGAGCGCGATCGCGACCGAGACCTTGACCCAAGTCGGAATAAAGCGGGTGCCGTCTTCCAGGCTGCTGCGATAGTCCTTGAGAACCGCCGTTTCGTTAGCGCTGAACTTGGCTCCGGCTTCGCGGAGAAGTCGAATCGCGTCCGCCACCAGGTACATGTCGTTGCGCATGTTTGGCGTGGCCGCGGCGGGGACGCGTCGGATCGAGCCATAGCTCTCGACCCCGCTGGCGATCTCGGCGGAAAGAGAGGCCAGTGCCGCAAAGACATCCCGGCGGTTGACATCCCGAGTTTTCAGCGCTGCACCAATCTGCTTGCGGGCCTCATCGAGGCTGGGTTGCGGCGCGCCTTCGGCATGGGCGCTCAACACCGAACGGGCCTTGTTGGTGATCTCAAGGAACGCGGGCGTGCTCGCATCCGGCATGGTGCGGTTGAGGGCATACGCAGTCGGAGCGACACCGATCAGGATCAGCATGATCAGCCCCATGCCCTTCTGGCCGTCGTTGCCGCCATGGGCGAAGGAAACGCCGGCACAGGTAAAGATCAGGATGCCGCGGATCCACCACGGCGTCCTCGTGTCCCTGGGTTCCTGATAGAGTTGCGGGATCGGAACTACGAATTTCATCAGCAGCAACAGCAGCGCCGACAAGGCAAACCCGATCGCAGGGCTGAATAGGAGTGCCTTCCCAACACTAACCGCTTGCGACCAGTCAACGCCAGACGTCCCTTGTCCGGCCGGCGCGGTCAGCTGGTTGGCAAGACCGACGCCCATGATTGACCCGATCAGGCAATGCGAGGAGCTGTTGGGGATGCCCATCGCCCAGGTGGCGAGATTCCATGTGATCGCGGCAATGAGCAGCGAGAAAATCATCGCATAGCCGCCGGTGCTCCCTACTTGGAGAATGAGCTCGACCGGAAGCAGCGTGATGATGCCGTAGGCGACCGCGCCAGTGGAAACCACAACGCCTAAGAAGTTGAGCACGCCGGACCAGATGACCGCAATGAGCGGCGGCAGGCTGTGCGTGTAGATGACCGTTGCAACGGCATTGGCAGTGTCATGAAAACCGTTTACGAACTCGAAGCCGAGCGCGATCATCAGCGCGACACCGAGCAGGGCCAAGGCGGCAAGTGTCAACGTCTCGCCGACACTGCTCGTGTCGGTGACAACGCCATAGGCAGCGTAACCGATCCCGCTGACCAGGAAGAGAATACAGACTGCCGTCACGCTGACGTGCGGCTTCTGATCGAGATTTGGCTTGGCGACGAGGGGCGCGGCACTCGGCGCGTTCGTCAATGTCAGTTCTGACATGGGCTCCCAACGAAGGTATGTGACGGTTTTGCAGCAGTGCTTGTGCCCTCGTTCCTTCGGAACGGGCAAAGCTTGCGTGAATCGTTCGAGTACCTGCCAGCTCAACGCGGGGCCCGGAGGGGTGTTCCACGCAGATCGGTGCTCGACTTGCAAGGGGGAAGTTAGTCTTCAGCCGTCGGAGCGTTGTGCCCCCGCAGCCGTGATCCGCACCTTTGACGACCTCGAGTGACGACCTCGACGATCGTCCCGCGGGCTTTTTCATACGACGCCGTCCCCTCGATAACATCGTCTCAGCCCGAAGGCGCGCCGCGCGCCAGAGCTGCAGGCCATCCGGCGTCAGCGAGCGGTTATTGCTAGTGTTGGGGGCCAGCGCTGATTCGAAGTCTCCCGGGAATCAGAGGTTGCAGACCACAAACAGGGAGATGGTGGCAACACGCACAATTCCACTCCGGTGATCGCCCACGACACTCCGATCGATGCCAATGTCAGGATAGGCGCGGCGCAAGCAAGTACAGGCAAGACCCTCATCGGACCTCATTCGAGACGCCGTTATCGGGGCAAGATGATTCCAGCTTTCCGGATTGTCTGTCAGGAACGTGATTTTGCGTCGAATTCGTTGACCCAGCTATTGTAGCAGATCACGACGTCTATTTGCCGGATCCTTGAAGCGACTGTGGCGGCAATAAGAGTCTAGCATGTCCCGCGGAACATCGCCTCGCTGGCGAATCTGAACAGTCGAGAGCCGGCAAGGGGGCCACGCGCTGAGGAGTGTCATGGCTCAAGAGACTTGTTGCACAGGCCGTAATGCCAGGGCGAAAGTTCGATTCTCGAGAACCATTTCCCGGGATATTCTATCTTGCCGTGTGCACGCGCTCGCGCGGTTCGGACGGCGAGTCTGCGTGGTGCCGATCGGCGAGGATCGCTTGGAAGCCAATGTCGGTTTCACGGTTCCTCTTCGAATCATTAAACAACGAATCGCCTGCGGCAACGCGGGGGCCTGCAGTCTGCCGTGAGTCGACTCTCTCGCATTACGTGAGACGGCTCCCTAGCATTAGTTGTGACTTTTCTGCCTCAGGCCAGCCAAACGTTGCTTAGATCACACCAAACATGCGTTCAATTTGCGGAGAGTCTTGGATTCGTCATGTAGCCAAAGCTACCTCGTCACGGACGTTAAACTCAGGGTTTAAACATTCGCAGCAAAGGTGGCGGGATGCTTGGGCGAAGATTGGGCGTTCTTTTAAATGGCACGGGGATCGGGGCGTGTCTTCTTTTGGCCGCTCCCGCGTTCGCCGATGAGGCCGAGTTACAGCGGCAGATCAATGAGATGCAGCGGCAACTGAAGTCCATGCAGGACCAACAGATCCCGATGCAGCGGCAGCTGAAGTCCATGCAGGACCAACTGGCGAGAAGCAAGGAACAGCAGGCAGAGCAGGCCCGCGCGGCCGAGCAATCGGCGCAAAAGGCCCAGCAGGCGGCGCAGAGCATCGAGCAGGCTTACGCTAAGGCTATAGGTACCGACACAGCAAAGGCCGCCGGCGGGACCATGTTTAGCAAAGCGATTCCTTCTTCGTTTTCTTCTCCGTTCGGCGAGATCCACACAACCATGGCCGGGACCTTCGTCGCACTGGAAGGCGCATGGCGTGAGCACAACGAAGTCGCCAACGGTGCCAGCAGTCCTCCTTTCGGCAGCCCAGGCATTCCGCTGCATAACTCAGCTCTGTGGAACCAGAATGAGTTCCGTATGACCGCGCAACAGAGCCGCATCGCCCTGAGAGCCTGGGGAGACATCAGCCCGACACAGCGCCTCGAAGCCTACTACGAGATGGACTTCCTCGGCGCCTCGGTCGACGCCAATAACCGCGAGAGCAACAGCTTCACACCGCGCATTCGCCAGGCCTTTGGAAGTTACGACAACGACGATTACCACTTCCACTTCCTGGGCGGTCAGGCCTGGAGCATGTTGACCCAGAACAGGGTCGGAATCACTCCGCGCTACGAAAACGTTCCGCTGACGATCGACGCACAGTACGTTGTGGGCTTTAACTGGCTGCGCAATCCCCAGCTCCGGTTCGTCGCGGACTGGGACTATATTTACTGGTTTGGCCTCTCGGTCGAGCAGCCGGGAGTCGTTTTTCCGGGCGCGCCCTCCGCGACGACGGTGGGTCCACCCGGCGAGACCGTCAACATCAATAATTTCTGCACGACCTCCTCGCACCTCAATGGCTCGACCACCTGCTCGAACGACGTGGCCCCCGATATTATCGAAAAGTTCGCCCTTGATCCGGGTTGGGGCCACTACGAAGTGTTAGCCTTGCAGCGGTGGATGAGCGACAGTGTCACCCCTACAGTTAACGCCGCTGTCCCCGCTAACTGGGAGCAGAAGACGACATTCGGATGGGGCGTCGGCGGTTCGTTCCTTGTGCCGGCCTGGCCGAGGTACTTCGATCTTCAGGGCAGCGTCTTGTACGGTGAAGGCATCGGCCGCTACAGCTCGAGCCAGTTGCCTGATGCCGTCATCGGGCGGAGTGGTGCGCTCACGCCGGTTACGGGCTTACAGTTCCTGGTTGGCGGCGTCGTCCACCCGTGGGACGGTCTCGATCTCTATGCCTATTTCGGCCAAGATCGTACATACGCCAATCCTTGGACCGCCGGTACGACCCAGGGCGGCTGGGGCAATCCCAATTTCATCAATAACGGATGTCTCCTGCAGGGCCTGGGCGCCAACCCCCCCACCGGTGGCCAGCTTCTCGCCGGAAGCCCGTTCAACACGCCGATCACAGGAAGCACCTGCACGTTTGACGTGCAAAGCACACAGGAATTCACGGTCGGCCTGTGGCAGACCGCATACAAAGGGACGTTGGGACGCGCCGTTATGGGTCTGCAATACTTTTACATCAGGGTGAACGCGTTCCCTGGCCTTCCCGGACCGATCACAGAAACAAGGACGCCGAATCTAGGCCTCAATCCCAATAACAATGTTTTCATGTTTTCGTTTCGTTACTATCCCTTCAACTAGCGGCCGGCGAGCGTAAGGCCTCCGATCTTGAGCTCCCCGGCAAGCCTGCCGGCGGTGTCTTCTTGATCGCCTCGAACGCTGCGACATCCTGGTGGTCTGCAAGCTCGATCGTCTGGGCCGTGACGTGATCGACGTCGTCTCCACCGTCAACAAGCTGGCGGTGGCCGATGACGATGAACGTTCTCGCCGTCGTCGCGCGGCTCGAGCGTGATCTACTCATCGAGCGCACACAATTTGAGCTGCAACGCGCATGGGCCGAAGGCAAGCGGTTTGGCCGCCGCCTGCGCTGAGTGAAGGTCAACGGTGGACGTGCGCGAGGCGCTCGATGCCGGCGAGACGTCGCTCCAAGACGCTGTGATCGTCGGCCGCCCCGCCGTGCTGACGCGCTACGCACTTGCTCCGGATACCGGTTCGGGCGGGCTACAGGGAACGCGAAGCGAGCGCAATACCTCGGCCGCGACGAAGATTTTCGCCGCCTGTCACTAATAACGCCGAACGTGCCAGGCATGGGCGTACCCGGCCTCACCTCGAACATAGCGATTGCGGCGATAGTCCCCAACGGACTAACTGAGGCCAAATCGGTGGGCGTTGTGCCGCAAGGCATCGGCTCCTAATCGTAACTGCTCAATTTCTCGGCAGCGGAACGGAACACGTAGCCTCGTGCTTGGTTGCCAACCGAGTAACGTTCCGGCCTGCGCAGCTCGGGCGGGGTTTCAGTCGTACAGTCTCATTGTTCGAAGCAACGGAGGCGATAATGCAGCGGCTTCGAAAGCTCATCAAAGATCCAAACCATTGGCGCTCTCGTTCCAAGGAGATGCGTTCGACTGCGGAAAACACGACAGACCGAAAGGCCAAGGCAACCATGATGGGCACGGCTGACGGGTACGACAAGCTTGCCAAAGAGATCGAATTAGAGAACGCATCGCAAAATCACAATTGTGCTGATCGGTCGTCTCGGCACTCCCGCAGAGGTGAGTAGGGCTCCTCAGGTCGAACAAAAGGCTTCGCTCACCGGCATTTATTCTAAGCTCCGGACGACATTTTACTGACCAAAAAATCCGCTCCATGCCGCCATCGCAACGTGTCTTCTATCCAATCAATCAACGCGAAAGCCGGAATGAACTGGTGGGGCCGGTGTTAGACTCATGCGTGGAGTTCCTCCCAAGAAGGCGGGGTGCAGAGGGTGAACATTCCATCGGCTGCGCCATGGGCGTTTTGGTTTGACAGGCGCGATGGAGAAAATAATTGGTAAGCGATTCTCCCAACAAGTGGCTGATTCGTCCGTTTGCGCAAACAATGCCGAAGGCGTAGTCGCCGCCGCGGAGAAAGAGGCGCATGGAAAAATCGAGACACACAAAGAGCAGGCCCGCGCTGCTGCGGTGAAGGCCACCGAGAAGGTAAACCAGGAGATCAAGTCTGCAGGAGACACAGCCATTCGAAACTGGACCGCGGTTCACGCGAAAGTCGCTACCGACTTAGATCATTTGAAGGCGGGCGTTGCCCGCGCAGAGCACGAGCTAGATGCGGGACAGGCGGAGCATCGCGCCGAAGAGACAATTTTCTCCAGCATACGCCTGGTCTCGGACGCTGCGCTCGGCGACGACTCGAATGTCTTCGGTACGATCCCGCCGATATCGAGGATTGGTCGGCAGTCATGGTCGTCCCGTTTCGCCCTACATACATGCCAGCGCGCTTAAAAGACAAATTCTAAGCACGTCAGCTAGCCATCCCTGGCCGGACTATGTGTCACTATCATGAGGTACAAGCTGGTCCGCTGATCCGCACCCGGAAGGCCCTCACAACCAGCGAGCACACCGCCGCCGCCAAGAAAGCTCCGGCGATCTTAACCCTATTCGGTAAGTACAGCGTTCCTCTGGAACGATTGCGCCAGCAATTAGTCTAATGCACCGGGCAATGAAAGGACTATTCTATGAACAAAAATCTGAATGCGCCGGAGCCCAGCCAGGATCATTTGCACGATACATCGGAAAGTCCGCCACGTGACCCACCTAGTGAGCCAAACGATGCGGAGTCTAAGACTAGCGACGAGGCGCCACAGCAACACGCAGACACAACTACCGATTCATCGAGTGGTTCGCCGGGCGGACCGTTGAACGACGAAGAGCAGTAATTAGCCGTCATCGGCCACTTGATTGGTGGGCCGGTTCGCGCCGGCCCTTCGATTTCGAATGCCATCAGCGCGAGCGTATTGGCTTTCACTGCCTCCAGGAGCGTG
>JASHYD010000365.1 GCA_030043175.1 Xanthobacteraceae bacterium
TCAAGCCAAACCCCGATCCGCTGCGCACTGACCCGGTGACGACCGTACTCGACAGTTGCGTCGGCTGCGGGCTCTGCGGTGAGGTCGCTCATGCGGCCGTGCTGTGCCCGTCGTTCTATCGTGCGGAGTTGATCCGCAATCCGAACTGGTGGGATCGCGCCGTGGCGGCGCTGCGGCATCGCATCATCGCCCTGTTGGGCGGCTACGCCCGGGACCGCGCCGCATGAGCGCGCGTCCCATTTCGGTGCTGATCGCGGCGCTCGGTGGCGAAGGCGGCGGTGTGCTCACCGACTGGATCATCGCGGCAGCGGCAAGCTGCGATCTGCCGGCGCAAAGCACCTCGATCCCGGGCGTCGCGCAACGCACCGGCGCCACGACCTATTATATCGAGATTTACCCGCTGCCATGGCGCGAGCTTGGGGGTAAGCGTCCGGTCCTTGCACTCGCACCCGGCATCGGGGATGTCGACGTGGTGGTGGCGAGCGAATTCCTGGAGGCCGGCCGCACGGTCGCGGGCGGCTTCGTCACGCCTGACCGAACACTGTTGATCGCCAGCACCCATCGCTCGCCCACCATCACGGAGAAAATGGCGCTGGGTGATGGGCGCTTCGACGCCGCAAGATTGACGGGTGCGGCGGACAACAACGCCCGGTCACAGCTGCTGTTCGACATGGATGCAGTCGCTAAGACAGCGAGCGCGATGATCAATTCCGTCATGCTTGGAGCCGTGGCGGCGTCAGGCGGCCTGCCGATACCGGCAGCGGCTTTCGAAGCCGCGATCCGGATGGGCAGGTCTTCCGACGCCAATTTGCGCGGCTTTTGGGCGGGATTCGCAGCGGCGGAGCGACTTGTTGCCGAGCGGTCTTCCCCTTCGCCCGCGAGCGCGGACGTCTCGGCGCCCCCGACCTGCCCTCCCTCCCTGACGAGTGAGGCAACGGCAAATGTCGTCACCACGCTCCCTCTCCCGGCTTGCGGGGAGAGGGACGGGGTGAGGGGACGTTTCCGCACCCTGAGACTTGCGATTGAGAGCGCGTGGAGAGAGCCCCTCACCCGGCCTCCGCATGCGGAGCAGGCGGCGAGGGGCGAAAGCCGCGCCGCGTACGACTTTGCGCTTGCGCGTGAGGACGGGGCAACGGATGCGCGCGGGACGCCCGCGCTCCGGGGTGGCCTCGAACACGAGGTCGCGCGCTTCGGCATTGCGGCGGATATCGTCTCCGAAGGGTTGCGACGGCTCGTGGCCTATCAGGACGCCTCCTATGCGCGCCTCTATCTTGACCGTCTTACCCGCATCGCCGAAGCCGACGAGCGCGCCGCCGCGTGCGGGCGCCTCACGCGGGAGGTAGCGCGCCATCTCGCGCTGCGCATGTCATACGAGGACGTGATCCGCGTGGCTGAGGCGAAGATCGCGCCAGGGCGGATGGCAAGGATCGCTTCGCAGATCAACGCGAGACCGGGCGAGCCGGTGGCGATTGTGGAGTTCTTGAAGCCCGGCATTGCCGAAATATGCTCGGTGCTGCCGCCCTTCATTGCTCGGCCCATCATCGCGATCGCCGAGCGCCGCGGATGGATCGACAGGTTCCACTGGGGTATGGAGATCAAGACCAATTCGGTTTCCGGCTATCTGCGCCTGCTTGCTCTCGCTCGACTCCGCCACTTCCGGCCGCGAAGCTTTCGCTACCAGGAGGAGCAGCGCGCCATCGAGGCATGGCTTGCGCTCATCATCGCGGCGGCTCCGAAATCCGACAAACTCGCGCTCGAGATCGTCGAATGCGCGCGGCTGATCAAGGGCTATGGCGACACTCTGAAACGGGGTGTTGCGAATTACGCAGCGATCGAACGCGACGTGATCCGACCGACGCTTGCCGGCGCTCTTGCGCTGTCTCGTGGCATCGACGCGGTCGCCAGCGCCCGCATCGCAGCCCTTGCCGACGCGGAAGGCGAGGCCCTCGCCAAGTGCCTTGCGGAGATCGCGCAAGAGGCATGACGTCGTTGCTTCGCCTCTCCCCAGTGGGGAGAGGTGATAGTTTTATTGGAGTTTCTTTTTCCCCGATATCGAGCCGCTCACGCCGTAAAGAATAGATCAGTTTTTTTGATGTGGGAGAGATTTATGAATCGACGAGCTTTCTTGAGGAGATTGTTCTATTTGATAGCGGGCGCTTTGGCGGTCCCGGCCGCGCCGCACTTCGCAATGGCGCAAGCTTATCCGACGCGGCCTATCGCCATGATTGTCCCGTTTGCAGCAGGCGGAGGCACCGACGTATCAGCTCGCGTCATCAGTGAGCACATGTCTCGCAAGCTCTGCCAGCGGTTAGTTGTCAAAAACATAGTTGGAGCAGGTGTCGCAACCGGCTCAATCCGTACGATGCGGGCAGCCCCCGATGGCTACACCATCGAGATGGGTCAAATGGGAACTCATGCCACCGCGGACAAGCCGGACATCGATTTTGCGCCTATCGGCTTGGTTGACTGGGATACAGTGTTGATCGTTGCAAGGAAGGACTTTCCCGCGAACGACGTAAATGAGTTCATCTCATATTTGAAGGAAAACGCCCAGAAGCTAAATATGGCGCACGCCGGGATCGGCGCCATCTCGTTCACCTGCGGTCTGCTACTTAATTCGATGGTGGGCATAAGGCCGACGTTGGTGCC
>JASHYD010000366.1 GCA_030043175.1 Xanthobacteraceae bacterium
TGTAGTCTCGAACTCGCGCAGGAGGATGGCGATGAGGGCGATCTACGCAATTCTTGCGGTCTTGTCATGGTGCGTTGCGGCCAAACCGGGGGCCGCGCAGGCCAACTGGCCGCAACAGCCGGTGCGCATCCTCGTCGGCTTCACGCCCGGGGTTGCGCCGGACATCGTCTCGCGCCTCCTGGCGGAGAAGTTCGCGGCGAGCTGGGGCCGGCCGGTGCTGGTCGAGAACGTCTCGGGCGCCGGCGGCAATCTCGCCTGCGATCGGGTCGCGCATGCGGCGCCCGACGGCTACACCCTGGTGATGTGCGGCAACGGTTCACTCACGATCGCGCCGAGCCTCTACTCCAAGCTCTCCTTTGATCCGGTCAAGGATTTCGCGCCGATCACGCGCGTGTTCGTGGCGGCCAATATCCTCACGGTCCATCCCGACGTGCCGGTGAAATCGATTCCCGATCTCGTCGCCCTGGCGAAAGCCAGGCCCGGCCAGCTCACCTATGGCCATGCGGGCATCGGCACCTCGCAGCATCTCGCGGGCGAGTTGTTCAAGAAGATGGCGGAGGTCGACATCCGGCCGGTCGCCTATCGCGGCACGACCGCGCTGCTGCCCGATCTGCTCGCCGGGCGGCTCACGCTGGCGTTTGCCAACATCGCCAATGCGCTGCCGCTGGTGCGCGAGGGCAGGCTCAAGGGCTACGCGGTTACGTCGCTCAAGCGCTCGGCCGCGATACCCGAGCTGCCGACCATGGCGGAGTCCGACTATTCGGGCTACGAGGTGGTGCCCTGGTTCGGCTTGATGGCGCCGGCCGGGACGCCGGCCTCGGTGACCGACAAGGTCTATGCCGAGACCATGCGGGTGCTGGCGCTGCCCGAGGTCCGTAAGCAGCTCGCCGATCTCGGCCTCGACCTCATTGCCGGCTCGCCCGCCGAATTCACCGAGGCGATCCACAAGGAGACGCCACAATGGGCGCAGCTCATGAAGTCGGCCGGCATCAAGGCGATCGAGTGAGGGCCCCGCTTGCGGGGAGGGAAAAAAGGGGGCATGTCGGCAGAATCATGCAGGTGTGGCTTTTCCCTCTGTAGCTCTCCCCAGCAAGCGGAGCAGTCGTTGCTCGCGAAGGACGCAGACTCGCAGCCGGGCCGACCTCGCCCCGGGCGAGATCGCGTCGCTGTTCGCCTATTTGCGCAAATGCAGAGGCGATACGGCGTTGCCGTCATCGTCGTCCACCACGCCCAGAAGGGGCACCGGCCGCATCCGCGCCGGCCAGGCTTTGCATAGCTCTTTCGAGTTCCACGCCCGGGGGCGACTCCAACTTCTATCTGCATTAGCGCCGTCTGGAGCGGCTGGAACTGTGAGGAACAGGAAGGGAGGAGCGAGGTTATCTTCGACTGGGGACCTGCATCTCCGGTGCTATCGCAAAAGGTGACGCGCTCGCTGAGGGTTCGTTGCCGGCCCACGTTGGTGAGCGCTAGTGCAGTGCAACCCGAGACGCAGGACGCGCGCTTGTGCTGAATCGAAGGGACGGTCTTCACGCCTTTCCAGTGCTTTGGTCTGACGCTTTCCACTGCACTAAAATGCGAGACAGGAAGACCGAATGCTCCGATGGATCACACTCGCGCGGTCGTGGCACCTATTCGTCCGCATCGGGATCGCAACAATCGCTGTGGCCGCAGCAACGGCTTTGCAGCTGCCGGTCGGGGCCGATTTCCCGGGCCAACCATTCCTGCTTTATTTTGTGGCAGTCATGGCATCGGCGAGCATATTAGGGCGCACAGCTCTGGGTTTATTGCTGTGGCAGAAACCAGCATTATCTCCCTGCTCTACCACGAGCCTCTCTACTCATTGAAATTGACCCGTACGATCGACCTGCTGGGAATAGAGATTTACGCGGTAATCGCGGCTCTTAGCGTTGAGTCGTTTTGTCGCGCCGTTGATCGTGCGCTGGCCGAAAATTCGGCGGCACTTTCAGCGTGCAAGGAGGCGGAGAGCCGTCTTGCCGACTGCGAGGTCCAGCTGGGATTGACGCGCAACAGTGAAGCGTGGTTCCGGGCCACGTTCGACAACGCGGCGGTCGGAATCGCGCACAACGCTCCCGATGGTAGATGGCTCAGGGTCAACGGAGCTCTGTCCCGCATACTCGGCTACCCGGTCGATGAACTCCTTGCCAAGTCACTCCAGGACGTCACCTATTCGGACGATCTCGAAACCGATCTTGTTCAGGTCGAACTTTTGCGCGACGGAAAGATTGACAGCTACCACATCGATACCTGCGCAAGGACGGCACGATCATCTGGGCAACGAAGACTGTTGGCTGCATACGCAAGGACAACGGTTCAATCGACTATTTTGTGAGTCTGATTGAGGATATTTCTGCACGCAAACGGGCCGAAAAGGAATTACGCGAGAGTGAGGAACGCTTCAGGTCCTCGCTTCTGCACTCTCCATTGCCAATGCTCCTGTTCGATGATCGGGAGCAAATCCTCGCCATTAGCCAAAGTTGGCTTGACCAAAGCGGCTATCTGAGGAATGAGCTGCGCCGAGTGGAGGACTGGACGATTCGCGCCTATGGGGAACGCTCAGGCCAAGTCCTTGGGCGACTCCGTCGGACATTATCATTTCAACCGAGCGGGAGGTGCGGCCAGGCGAATTGAACATCCGCACGAAAGATGGTCGCGAGCGTCTCTGGAGCTTTGTTTCCTCCGCCATGGCAACGCGACCTGACGGGCGACGTCTGTTTCTTTGCATTGCTCAAGATGTGACCGATCAGAAGGCACACGAGGAGCAGGTTCACCTTTTGATGCGTAAGATCGATCATCGCGCAAGGAACATGCTGAGTGTCGTCCAGGCAATCGCCCACTACACCGCCGCTTATGAGCCTAAAGATTTCGTCGACCGCTTCACTGGGCGCATCCAAGCACTTGCGGCCAACCAGGACCAGCTAGCCCAGAACGAGTGGCAAGGCGTTGATGTCGGGGATCTGGTGCATGCCCAGCTCGCCCATTTTTCCGATCTTATGGAGTCCAGGATCAAGGTGCATGGTTCGCCTGTATGTCTTGACGGGGCGGCCGCCCAAGCGATCGGCCTTGCGGTTCACGAGCTTGCGACCAATGCTGGCAAATACGGCGCGCTATCTGTGGACGCCGGTCGTGTTGACGTGTGCTGGCGTCGGGACAGCGATGTTTTCGCGATGAGCTGGACTGAATGCGACGGACCACCCGTGTCGCGGCCGGAGCGGCGCGGATTCGGCACCAGGGCTATTGTCTCGATGGTGAAGCAGACCCTCAATGGTGAGGTCCAGCTTGATTACGCTCCGTCGGGTGTCGTGTGGAACTTGATCTGCCAGGCGGCGAACGCGCTGCAACGGCGGAACGCCCTCCGCAAGAACTTGGAGCGTCCCCCGCGGCCGGCTCTTGCTCCGGCACACAACTCCGTTCCGCTGCCGTTGCCGGGACCGACGGTGCATTGAAGCCAACGAGCCGCGGTTCGGACTGATCGAGGTTCGGTTCACCACCCAGACCGCATCTTTATGGCGGCTTCCTCTGCGGCGCGCTTTCGCATTATGGCGATGCTCTTGGAGCCCGCGCTGCTCTTCCCCTGCTGGGCGAAACACATGTCTGCGGGTGATTTGACGGGTGGAAACCCGAACCTACAGGATGCACGCCCATCGCCCCAAGGTGTCTACGGGTGATTTCCAATCGATCGAAACTGCTTTAAGTTGCTGCGAACAGCGTGACAAGTGTTGATACGTTGCCGCGATAGGGGGAGAAAGAGATTGGCAGCGCCGCCTGGTCAAGCGCGGCTCGCCGCAGGTGCGGAGGTTATGTCCACCCGACAAGGAGGTCGCCATGAACATCGGGATCACGCGTAAGACCACATGCAGCGCATTGCTTGGCGTTTCGCTCATCGCGCTCGCGGGTTCGGCGTTCGCTGCCGAGTACCGGATAACGGTCAACCGCGACCGCCTCCTCAAGGCGGAGAATGAGCCGC
>JASHYD010000367.1 GCA_030043175.1 Xanthobacteraceae bacterium
GCAGGCCTTTGGCATCGATCTTGAGAAGGACGCCACGCCGATTGCGGGCTCTCCGCCGCTGCTCAATCAATTTCTTGCGCGCAGCGAGGTCGACGCGATGTTGCAATTCAGCACCCTCAGCGTCGCGCCGATCCTGAAAGGTGAGCAGCGCTCCATCATCGACATCCCAAACCTCATGCGTGCAGCTGGTTTCAGCCCCGATGCTCTCAACTCGCAGTGGCACGTATCGGACAAATGGGCGTCGGCTCATCCCGACGGTGTCGGCAAGCTGTTTTCAATGATCGACGAGGCATACGCAAAACTCCGCGCCGACGACAGCATCTGGCCCGCAGTCGCACAGCAGATCGGCCTTACCGATCCACTCATGATAGTGGCTTACCGCGATCTTGCGCGCAAGACCGACAATGCGCCCTACGACCGCTCGCTCATCACGGTAACCCAGCAGATGCTCGATGCAGTCATCGCAATTGCTGGCGACGGACCGATCGGTTTCACCCGGCTCGATCCGGACGCGTTCCTTTTTCCGGCAGGTGCGGCTCGCTGAGAGCTCATCGCGACGAAAGCTCTCCTCCAGCGGATGGCAATAGAGTGCAGGACATTCATGGCGAGCCCGGGCGCGCGGCTACGAAGCTACGCATCTTGCCCGGATTGAGCAGGCCGAACGGATCGACGATGTGCTTGAAGCCGAGCTGGTCGGCGTCGACACGCCTGTGGCTGCTGCCATCCTCCAGTGTCACGACGTGCGGATTGGCGATCAGGATCCCGGCGGCCTGGTGGACCGCGATGATCTCATCGAGCCGTGCCTTGGTGGTGTAACGCAGAATCGGCAGCGCGCTCGCCGTGATCCGGCCGTCGAAGCGAATGAACTCCAGATGCTGGATGAGTTCGTCTGGGAATTGATCGGCGATCTCGCCCAACACGGCCGTCAACCGGTCGTGCGGCAGGAGGCATTGCAAATACGTAAACGCGCGATCGGCCTTGAGCATGTGAAGCGTGGTGTGGTTCCACGTGTACTCATAGAGCGGCGTTGCGTCGGCACTCTCGTCGCAGGCGGTCTCCAGGATGATCTCGCCGCGGCCGGGCAGAAGCCCCTTGAAGCTTTCGAGCGATGGCGCCGCAATCATGAAGATAACGAGGCTCTTGCCAGGCGGGCAGTAGGGCTTGAGCGGGCCGAAGTAACTCGGCAGCGGCCAGCTCAGCGGGGTGATCGACTTCTTGACTATGCCGTCGGCCAGCGCCGCCTCGTTGGCGATCGCAACGGCTGCAAAGAAATCGTTGCAGGCGACGATGATGTCAATCCAGGGCCATGCCGGTGCCAGCGGCATCTCCAGGCTGGTGATGATGCCGGTCGTTCCGTAGGCATGATTGACGTTCTGCACCGCGTCACCGCGCAGCTCGATAACGCGGGGTTCCGCCTCGAGACTCACGATCCGGGCGGCAACGACGTTCCCGCGATCGCGCAAGCCGCCGTAATTAATGGAACCGATGCCGCCGGAACCGCCGGCGACGAAACCGCCGATTGTCGCGCTGCGCTTGGTCGAGGGATGCATGCGCAGCTCGAAACCTGACGGCCGCACCTTAACGTCGATGTCGTGCATTTTGGCGCCAGTCGCGGCCCGCACCATGCCCGGCCGGTGCCATTCGATGTCTTGCAGCGTCGACATGTCCAGGATAATGCCGCCGGCAAGCGGCACCGCCTGGCCGTAGTTGCCGATGCCGCTGCCGCGCGGCGTTATCGGAACGCCGTGGCGCACGGCGGCAGCGGCGACTCGCAACATGTCCCCTTCATTGCGCGGCGTCACGACGGCGTCGGCCGACTTCCCGGCAAGCTCCGCATTGAGGATCGGGCTGTACCAGAAGAAATCGCGCGAGCGGCGCCGCACCGCCTGGCGGTCCGTCGTCACCGGTACGCCGGCGATGTCATCGAGAAACGCCGGCAGTGCAGCCGAACGCTCGGCAGCGGCGGACGCGGCATCCTGATGAAGTGCGGTGCTGGCCATGGCCTTATCCTCTTCGCCTGCCCGCCAGGCGGTGCTCCTTTAAGCGGGAACCTCGGTTTCGCCGTGGGCATTAAGGAGGGCGAGCAAACGCTTGCGCATGATCATGCCGGGTCGGTCTGAGGGCATGTGCATCTCGATCTTGCGGCCCGTGTCAACGATCGCGTCCGGGCTGGTCGATTCGAGGATGTCGCGGTCCTCGCTGATGACTGCAGCATCCCAGTCGATCAGCTCCTTCGTCGAGCAGCTTTCTTCGCTGTCGTTGCGGAACAGGATTTGCACCACCAGGATCTGGTCGTCCGTAATCGGCGTGGCGCCAGTAAAAATGACGTGCCGCAGGCCTGACGGATACTCGATATCGAGCTTGCGGCAGAACGGCAGGAACCACTTGTTGCGCATGTGACGTTTCGTGGAGGGCTCGGTCGTTCCGGTGACCCGATACGCTGCGGGCGGGTTCTTGACCGGCACGACGGTCTCGGCCTCAAAACCCCAGTCGGTCTCGACTATCTCGTATCTCTCCGGCTTGGGTTGGTCGATGTCGCCGAACGTTCCCTTGTGCACGAAAGCAAAGTGGGCGTTGTCGAAGGAATTCTCCATCAGTCGCAGGGCGGCGCAGTTCCAGCGCTCGTAGAATTGATGGATGCGGCGGTACCCGGCGCGATCCTCGGGAAAATCCGGGATCGGCGCGACCGGCTCCTCCAGCGCGACCCAGACGTAGCCGTAGCGCTCCTGCGCATGGAAGTGGCGCGCCTTCGCCTCGGGCACCGGCTGCTCGAAAGGAAATTGCGGAATGTTGACCAACTTGCCGTTGCGATCGTACTGCCAGCCATGATAGCCGCAGACGATGTGGCCGTTGTTCGTCCATCCTTTGGAGAGCTTGGCGGTGCGGTGACAGCAGCGATCCTCGAGGCAGGCCGGCGCGCCGTCTTGATCGAGAAACAGCACGATGTTTTCGCCCAGTAACGTGAACGAAGCCGGGCCATGGGCGAGTGCTGACATCGGAATGGTCGCATACCAGAACCGGCGAAACACCTTTTGGCGAGTGACAAGCACGCAGGACCTCCTGTGGCGCATATTTTTGTTGGCGATGCGGCGCTAAACACTTACGAATCGCGCGAGTAGCACGCTTCGCATCGCGGCAGCCGGCGAGAGCCCCTGGGTGCACGCGATCAGCACCTCACGCCTCCCGGACGATCTCGCTTTCATGCCATCCGCCAAGTGCGAGCTTAGATAGCCCGATCATGCTGGTGAACAGGCCGACGCCCGCGACGGTGATGAGAAACAGTGCGGCGAACATGCGCGGAATGTCGAGCTGAAAGCCGGATTGCAGGATCTCGTAGGCCAGGCCGGAATTGCGTCCTCCCGTGCCTGCGACGAACTCGGCGACGACAGCGCCAATCAGTGCAAGTCCGCTCGAGATGCGCAGACCGCCGAAAAAATAGGGCAGCGCACTCGGGATGCGCAATCGCAACAGGGTTTGCAGACGGCCGGCCTTGTTCATGCGAAACAGGTTCTCGAGACCGGGATCGATGCTGCGCAACCCCAGGGTTGTGTTGGAGATGATCGGGAACAGGGCAACGAGTGTCGCGCACAGCGTCAACGCTGCCTGCGTGTTCTTCACCAGGATGATGATCAGCGGAGCGATTGCGACGATCGGCGTCACCTGCAGCAGCACCGCATAGGGAAACAGGCTGATCTCGATGAACCGGCTTTGCACGAACAGGAACGCCGTGAGCGTTCCAATGATGACCGCCGCGGCAAACGCCTCGAGCGTCACACGCAATGTCATTCCGAGCGCGCGGAGCAGGGTCGGCCAGTCAGCGAGGAGCTTCTCGGTGATGTCGCTTGGCTTCGGAAACAGGATGGCCGGCACGTCGGCCGCGCGGCAGGCCACCTCCCACGCGGCGACGATGACGATGCCGACCAGCACGGGGGCGGCGATCCGCTGAAAGGTCTCCGATTGGATGAGCGGGCGCCTCATGGCAGCGCCTCGCTGCGCGGCAGCGATGCGTCGCTGAGCGCCGCCGAGAGCGCCCGGCAGTACTCAGCGAAGCGTGGGCTGTTGCGGAACGATTCTTCGCGTGGCGTCGGCTCGTCGATGGTGATGACGGTGAACACGCGTCCTGGACGCGTCGCGAGCACGACGACGCGGGTCGACAGGAACACCGCCTCGTAGATGGAATGGGTGACGAACACCGTGGTTAGGCTGCGTTCCCACGACAGGCGGGCGAGATCAGCATCGAGGCGGTTGCGGGTGAACTCGTCGAGCGCACCAAACGGCTCGTCCATAAGCAATAGCGTCGGCTCAATCACCAGAGCACGGGCGATGGAGGCGCGCATGCGCATGCCGCCGGAGAGCTGGCGCGGATAGTGTTGCGCAAAATCCTTCAGACCGACGCGCGCCAAGGCGTCGGCCACGCGCGGCCCCGATACCCCCTTGGCAACGCCCGCAAGATCGAGCGGCAGACGCACGTTGGCCTCGACGCGCGCCCACGGCATCAGCGTCGGGTCCTGGAACACAAAGGCGATCCGCCGGTCGAGCGCATCGAGCCGGTCAAAACCGCCGCGCCACCACTGGATCCGACCGCCGGTCGGCTCCAGCAGATTGGCGATCAGCTTGAGGAGCGTGCTCTTTCCGCAGCCGGAGGGGCCGATCAGGGTGACAAACTCACCTTCCGGCACCGCGAGATCGACCGGTGCGAGAGCGCGCGTCCCGTCCGCATACACCTTGTCGGCAGACAGCACCTCAACCGCGGGAGCGCGCACCGACGCGGGCTCCGCCGCCACGGCTTCTCGAGCCAGCAGACGCGCCGCCAGGGTGGTCATATGCCGATTTTCAGACCCTTCACGAACTTGTCGGTAAAGGCAGCTTTCCAGTTCACGGTCGGCTTAAGCAGCCCGGCCGAGATCATGTAGTCGTAGGTCGCCTTGAATCGGGTTTCGGTGATGATGCCGATCCCCTCGGTGGTGGCGTCACGGTCGTCGAGCGCCTTCAACTCCTTCAAGCGCTGGATGCCGAATGCGATCTGATCGTCCGGCATGTTGGGGTTGTCGGCCTTAATGAGGGCGTTGGCCGGACCGGGGTTCTTCATATAGTCACGCCAGCCCTCCATTGACGCCTTGACGAAGCGAGCGACGACGTCGGGTTTCCTGTCGAGGAAGGCTTTGGTCACCACGACAGTGGTGCCGTAGGGTGGATAGCCTTCTTTGGCGAATAGAAAGAACTTGACCGGTACCCCTTGCCTCATCGCCGCAAAAGGCTCCGACGTTGGATAACCTTGCTGGACTGTGTTCTTGTCGGCAAAGAACGGCTGCAGGTTGAACGTATAAGGTCTGATCTGCTCCTCGCTGTAGCGGTATTTCTGCTTAAACCACGGCCACCAGCTCGTATAAGCCGACGATGCCGCCAGGATGGTTTTGCCCTTCAGTGCCGCGAGACTCTCGACGTCGCCGTGCGTCATCATTCCCTGGAGATCGAACTGGAACGAGGCCGCGACGGTGGTGACGGCGAGTCCCTGCTCCAGCGCTTTGAACACCTGGAAGTCATAGCCCATCATCATGTCGGCCTCGCCGGCGATGAGCAGCTGCATCCCATTGACCTGTGGTCCCCCCATCTTGATGGTGACGTCGAGACCGGCCTTTTCATAAAGACCCGTCGCTTTCGCCTCGTAGAAGCCGCCATGCTCCGCCTGGGCGAACCAGCTGGTGAGAAATGTCACCTTGTCGGCTGCGCGTGCCGGGGCGGCGCAAAGCACAATGCCGGTCACCGCGAGCTTCAGCGCTTTGGCGAACAAATTCCCGGGCTTCACAACGGCCTCCTGTTCGGTGCGGCGAGCGGGACCGCTGGGGCCGCGGTCACCCAAACATCCACACCGTTCCGTGCGTTTGAACAAACCCACGCCACGCCCGCCCAAAGAATGGGCACTCGGAAAGTGCGAGCGTAACATCCTGCCGGCCGGTCACCAGCAACCGACCGATTCCGCTCAGTGTTGAGCTCCCTAGCCCGCGAATGCTCACACAACCGCGCGCCGGACATCTTCACAGCGATGACGCCGAGCGTCTCGCTGCGTGCTATGCAGGAAAAATGCCAACGCCGGAGGCAATTATGCCTGACGGCTAACGCCGACAGGTGCTTGGCCGGCCAATCTATGCGCTCGATGATCGTTCGGTGGTTTGGCTGGTGACGGCGTGGTTTTGCGGAAACCGAGTTCGAGGGACAATAGTCGCAAAAGTCGAATTGAAGTCCGT
>JASHYD010000368.1 GCA_030043175.1 Xanthobacteraceae bacterium
GTCCAGATCCTGGAATCGATGCGAGTGCCGCTCGCCAACCCGGATTTTGCGCCGTTCCTCCAGCGCGCGCGCGATCTTAATCCCGATACCCTATTCGCCTATTTCCCGGGCAACCAGTCGGGCATCTTCGCCAAACAGTTCGTTGAACGCGGCATGGATAAATCGGGCATCCGGCTGATTGGTCCGGGCGACCTCACCGACGACGATGAATTGCCGGGCATGACCGACGCCATGCTCGGCATCATTACGGCGCTGCATTACTCCGCATTGCACGACTCGGCTCTGAACAAGGCTTATGTCAAGGATTTCGAGGCCGCCTATGGCAAGCGCCCGAACTTCGTCTCGCTCGGCGGCTACGACGGCAAGCATCTCATCTACGAGGCGCTGAAGAAGACCGGCGGCAAGACAGACGGCGAGGCCATGCTGGCGGCCATGAAGGGCATGAAATGGGAAAGCCCGCGCGGGCCGATGTCGATCGACCCGCAGACGCGCGATGTGGTGCACAACGAATACATCCGCAGGGTCGAGAAGGTGAACGGGCAGCTCTATAATGTGGAACTGTCCACCGTTGAAGCCGTGAAGGACCCGGTGAGGGCGGCGAAGAAGTAGCGTTGGCTTTCCGGTGCGCTGTTTGTCTGAGGTGTAGGGCTGCGTGGTGCGGCATCAGCGCGCTCGCTCGCCGTCCCCTCCGGCGGCGCGCCAGGCACCGCGCGACAGACGTATGAAGGCGCCGGTCCGTACGCAACGGTGCCGGATACGGTGCTGGATTACGCGCGGAACGGCCCAACATCGGCGCCGGGCCAAGTCATTCGCCGTTGTGCCAGGTGCGTGGCCACCGGTTCATCGCTTGCCTAGGGTCATGTCACAGGTCAAGTGTCATGAAAATGCTGTTGGGGTCCGGCGCATAGCCGGCGAATGGCGCACATTCAACGAAGCCGTGGCTGCGGTAGAGCGCAACTGCAGGCCGGAAGTAATCCCACGAGCCCGTCTCAAGGCTCAGGTGCGATATTCCACGCGAGCGCGCAAAGGCGATGATGTGCCGGAGCACAGCGCTTCCCACGCCCTTTCCTCGCGCAGCTGCGATCGTGTGCATTGATTTCACCTCGCCGTGGTCGTGAGAGAGCTGCTTGAGCGCCCCCATCGCGATGAGGCTTTCGCCATCCCACGCCGTCCAGAAGGTGATATCGGGCGATCGCAACTGTTGAGGGTCCAACGCATGGTCGCTACCGGGCGCAGTTTGTGCCCGCGCGGTGGCGAGATGATAGTCAAGCAGGTCAATGACTCGCGAGTCCGTCAAATCGCCGGGGGTGATCTGCATGAAAAATTCCGAATATGCGCTAAACCCAAAGCCCGCGCACGAGTCGCGGCAGATTGATGAGGTCGATCAGGGCGGACGCCACATACGTGTAGGCGGCCGCCGACAGGATATGCCGGGCGGCGCCCATTTCGTCCTCAGGGATAAATTTTCCGTGCCTGAGCACGGCCATGGCGCGATTGAAGCTGGCGTCGAACTCGACCGGCAGTGTGATGGCATGCATGACCACGGCCGTCAGATTCATCAGCATCGCGGCGGCGACGCCAAGGAGGAGCCCGGCGGGGCCGCGCAGCACCGCCACAAGCGCCGGCGAGGCGACGACCAGCACCGCCCCGACTTTGTGGATGAAGTCCGCCACGCCGGCAATCCGGGTGCGGGTCTGCAACGGGGCGTAACCAGTCGCGTCCTGCATGGCGTGGCCGACTTCATGGGCGGCGATCACGATCGCAGTCAACGATCGCCCGAAGTAATGCTCGGTCTTGAGGCGAACAGACTTGGCGAGCGGATGATAGTGGTCGCCGCGGGCGGTTTCTTCGACCCTCACCGATGTGAGTTTCAAGCCGTCGAGCAGCAGGCGGGCGAACTCCCCGCCGGTCCAGGGTATAGCGGGCCGCTGCGAGCCGTGCCGCTTCATCACGCTCGTGATCCATAGCTGCGGGGCGACGATGAGCGCGAGCACCAGAAGGGCCCCTGGAATGGCGAGGATCATCGCGGACCGTCCGGCAGGCTTGGGTTTTGTCGGCGCTCACGCTGCCATATTATCGATCAAGCGCGTTTTGCCAAGGCGCGCGGCAACGAGGAGCCGCAGCGGGCCGCCTTCGAGGGTTTCCACGCGGTGCAGGGTTTCGGCGTGGCGCGCTTCGAAATAATCGACCGCAAATCCGGCCGCTTCGATCGCCAGCCACCCCTCGCTCATCACCTGGGCGATGGGCTTGCGCGCGGCGATCCGCGCTGCGCTCTCCCTCAGCGTGCGGTAGAGCACCGGCGCGGCGGCGCGTTCGCTCGGGGAGAGATAGACATTGCGCGAGGACAGGGCGAGACCATCGGTCTCCCGCACGGTCGGCACGCCGATGACGCGGACCTTGAGATCAAGATCGACGGCCATGCGAATCACGGTCCTGAGCTGCTGATAGTCCTTCTCGCCGAATACCGCAAAGTCGGGCCGGCATTGCGCGAACAGCTTCGCCACGACGGTGGCGACGCCGCCGAAGAAATGCGGTCGGAATCGGTCTTCGAGATCGACGGCTGCCGGCCCCTTGACATTAACGCTGGTCGCAAAGCCTTCCGGGTACATCACCTCGCGCGGCGGCGCCCATACAAGGTCGACCCGTTCGTGCTGCAGGGCCGCAATATCGGCCTCGAAGGACCGCGGATAGCTGGCGAAGTCCTCGGTCGGTGCAAATTGCGTCGGATTGACAAAGATCGAAACCGCCACCCGGTCCGCGCGGCGGCGCGCGCGGCGGACCAGCGCGAAATGTCCGGCGTGTAACGCCCCCATTGTCGGCACCAGCGCCAGCGTTTCGCCGGCATTGCGGTAGGTGCCGATCGTTCCGTCGAGTGCTTTCACGGTCCTTACAACAAGGGGGCCGCGCGCCATTGCGTCCTCTCGCCTCAAGTCTTTGCCTGAGCGCAACCCTATCGCGCGTTCCGGTCAAACTGAACCATTTCTTGGAGTCATGGCCGGACTCGCTCCGACGCGTTCCGATCATCCAAGGCCGTTGTTCGCTGAAGGCGCCACGAAACGCGCGCATGGCCATGACAGAGGGTGACAAAAAAGGCGCAGCTTTCTGGAGGGCTCCTGCTTGGGAGTGCAAGACAAGGAAGTTGCGCCAGATGAACCGACCAAGCGCGTTCAGACTGGCCGCAGGATCGAAACCAAAATCCAGATCGGGTTCCACATGGTCGGGGATGCGAACTGCATTCGACGTTTTCGCGTCACTGCCAAAGTCCAGCGCAAATGGACGAGAGAACTTTATGAGTCCCACACGTTTTGCACTCAGTGACAGTTGCGAACTGTACCCATCACCGTTGGTGATAGGATGCTAACAACACGTCGCACAACACGGCGCACAACACGGCGCACTCATGCCGCGGCCGTGACATAAAAATCCGGCCCTCAACTCTGCCCGCTTTTTGCGGTATCGGTGGGCTTCGCCGACACGTTTAGAACCTGCCTCGCTCCGAGTGCCACCGGTTGCAGCTTAACACCATGAACATTCGTCAAGACGCGACGCGGCAAGTCGAACAGGCTAAGGTGCTTCATCGACAAGGCCGCCTCGCCGAGGCCATGGCGATTTATGGCGAGGTTCTGGCCCGCGATCCAGGTTGGTTCGAGCCGCACTATCTGCTAGCGCTCGCCAATTACCAGCAGGGCAACGCCGCCGAGGCTTATCGGCTCGCTTCGGGCGCACTGGAGCTTAAGCCGCGCGCCGTCGAGGCGCTCACGTTGCTGGCTGGCGCATTGCTCGCGCTCAATCGTCCGGCTGAGGCGCTTGCGGCCTGCGACCGCATCTTGGTGCTCTTGCCGAACGACGTGGAGGCAGCGTGCAATCGTGCCGTCATCCTGACCCGGCTCGATCGCATTGACGATGCGATTGGGCAGTATGGCGAGGTACTTGCGCGTCGCCCCGACTTGGCGACGGCCCGCTTCAACCGCGGGACCTTGCTGACGCGCTGTGCACGCTATCAGGACGCGCTCGCCGATTTCGATCGAGTCCTGGCATCCGCCCCCGGCCACCTCGATGCGCTTAAGAATCGGGGCAACGTCCTGGTTCAGCTCGATCGACGATCGGAAGCACTGGTAAGTTACGATCGGATCCTCGCGGCACGACCCGATGATGTCGATGCCCTGAGCAATCGCGGCTCGATCTTGCGAGCACTCGATCGCAACCCCGAAGCCATTGCGAGCTACGAGAAAGCACTGACGGTGAACCCGCGTCACGCCAATACGCTCCTAAACTACGGCAATCTGCTCTGTGACAGAGGTCGCTTTGCTGTACCATCGCGGTTTCGTGCTCGACGAAATGAACCGCGGGGACGAAGCGACCGCCTGCTACGCGGAGGCCCTCGCCGTTCGTCCAGATGACGCCAAAGTCGAGTTCGGCCGCTGCATGTCAGCGCTGCGGATACTTTACATGAACGAGCTGGAGATTGCGGGTCGGCGCCACGACTACGCGCAACGTCTCGATGCGTTGCGCCACGACGTCGAGCGAGCCCCAGCCGCATTCGCGGACGCGGTCGGA
>JASHYD010000369.1 GCA_030043175.1 Xanthobacteraceae bacterium
GCGAAGTGAAATATCTGAAGTACGATAGGGTTGACGGCAGGGGCGCCTCCACTGCTCACGGCCTCACTCGGGACGCCAACGGCGACCTCTGGTTCGATGTCAATCCCGGCCGCCGCAGTCTCGGTAAGCTTGAGGCCAAGACCGACACCTTTAAGGTCTACGAGACTCCGCCTCCCATGTCGCCGCTTGGCGGCGCCGTGACGATGGACGTGGACGGCAAGGGCAAGATCTGGGCCTCGGCGCCTGATGGCGTCGTGATGTTCGACCCGGTGAGCGAGAAGTTCACCGACTTCAAGTCGAAGACGCCATACCAGAACACCAAGGGCACTAACATGACCTACGGTGCCGCGGGCGACCGCGACGGCAACGGCTGGTGGGCACAGATGGCCTTCGACACCATTGGCAAGGCCGACGTGGGGACCCACTCGACCTCGGAAGTCGTGCTGCCATCGCTCAAGGACGAGATAGCGCGCATCCCGGCCCCGGCCAAGGCGTTCTACGACAGCTTCAACCAGCTGACCGTCAACAACCCGCTGCCGTGGTCGGAAGGGCCGCGTCGCATGGGCACGGACAAGAACGCCGACGTTCTGTGGGTCGGCAATTCGTGGGGCTCTTCGCTCGCCCGCATCGATACCAAGACGCTGCAGGCGACGATCGTGCCGTTCCCCGATCCTGCCTATCAGCCGTACCATATCGCGGTCGACAAGACCCACGACGTGTGGTCCAACATGTGGACGACGGACCGCATCGCTCGCTACAACCCCACCACTGCGCAGTGGACGTTCTTCGACACGCCGGTTCGCGGGACCGAAATCCGCCACGTCTCGCTGCTCGAGCTGCCCGGTGAGGACACCAAGGTCACCGTGCCGCTGTACCGCAACAGCAAAATGGGCGCGATGACGCTGCGCACGGAGGCCGAAATCGCGGCCCTCAAGGCGCAGGCATCGAAGTAGCGCGAAACGCTGCCGGCGGCTTCAAGCCGTCGGCACAAGAAATTGCCGAGCCCTGGCGACGACGGGGCTCGGCTTTTTC
Source organism: Xanthobacteraceae bacterium (assembly GCA_030043175.1). The sequence goes on from JASHYD010000369.1 coordinate 1,033, forward strand.
ATGTGTGCCGAGCCCCATCGGTAGCTGATAGGTGCAAGCCCTCTATCCGCCTGACGGCGGCGAAGGATTAAGGCAGCGCAAGGGCGTCGCCGTAAGCCGGGGTCTGAAACAAGCGTGGTGCAAAACGCGCGGCCCGATGGACAACAGCCGTATAATGAGGCCCACCGGCGGGACGAGCGAGCATGTGAATCGCGAAGTCCACTGCCATCAAGGGCCGGGGTGGTAAATCCGGCAGGCGTGCGATTAAGGATGAAGGCGATCTTGCCTCGGGAGATCTCTGCCATGTCCCGGCAACCGGACTGAACGAGTCGCCGAGGGCATAAGCGTAGCAACCCGTTGAGGGCGTGGGAGCAGGTCCTGCGCAACAAGGGCGGTGCCCGGCGTCGATGTGGCATGACCCATCGCCAAGCTCCCGCCTGACCGAGCACTGGCCTGCGATCCCGGTTCAACTGCTTGAGGGCAGCTACAAACTGCGGCGTGCCGAGACACTGAAGGCATCGGTCGACACAGCGCGCGCGGCATTTTGATGCCCGCGCATAATGAACCTCAAACGGTTTGCGTTGGGGATATATGTCAGGAGTCTGCCACCCATACTGCGATGCTGGGACTTGAGCGGTCTCAAGGCGCCCCCGGATGTGCAGCGAGTCCTGTCGAAGTCGCCACATAGTTGGATTCGGTCTGTTTTTCGGCTCAAATTGAAAGGCGTCCAGTATCCAGTTGCTCGTCGAGACGTATTGTACCCCTATCGGCGGTATTTAGGCCTTACGGATAAGGTTCTTCTTCGGGCACACAAGGGGCTCCGTCGAACCGTGTGAAGCATCCTTCGGCGGTCAGAGCGTCACGCCCGGCAGCGGTGATGCGCACGCTGCCGATATCGATCAACCTGCTGCCCGTGCGAAGCTTTTCGCGCGTCAAGGCGGCGAATCCACGTTTGATCAGCCCGGCGATCATGCTGATGCAAAATCCGTGTGCCATGAGTGAGGTTTGCGCGGAGCCATTGAGGCCCGCTCTCGCGAGCTCGGCCAACGCGCGGCGTTGCTCTGGGGTCAGGCTCATCGCCGCGTCTCTGGTAGGTTTCCCCGCACCAAAACGGAATATAGTCCTGTCGATTGCAACTGCTAAGTGCTCATCTGATGAAGGGCTTGCAGGCTTTTCGATCGCCGCCATACCGCGTTCTCCCATAAGTGTCTGTGCATACTACGTAATTCCTCCGACTCGATGGGTCGGGCATCTTCAGATCAAGTCATTTAAAGCACTGCAGACTAGGTTACCGTCGTAATCGACTCGTGGTGAGCAGCGTGATAAATTCGTGAAAATCGACTGATCGACCGATCTGCGCTGCGGGGCAACGTGGGAGCGAATGGAGAGGCTATACCTTCGACTTTTCGGGACCTTCCAGCTTGAAAGCGAAGGCGGAAGGGTCTTTTCATTACCAACCAAAAAGATCAAGGCGCTGCTGGCGTATCTTGCGTTCTACGGCGGACAAGCGCATGAACGGGCCAAGCTCGCTGCTCTGCTTTGGGAAGACAGTAGAGAGATGCAAGCGCGTGAAAGCTTGCGCCAGTCTCTCAGCCTACTGCGCAAAGCTTTACCCCATCACGTGCAAGCACTGACCAGCCGTGGAGACACGGTCGAACTAAAGTCCGGATCTCTGTTGGTCGATGCCGTTGAGTTCGAGCGCCTCGCGGCAAGCGCTGATATCGTGAGCCTCGGTCAGGCTGTGCAGCTCTATCAAGGCAGATTTCTGCAAGGCTTTGATCTGCGTGCGTCCGAGTTCGAAGGCTGGGTGTCATTGGTTCGCCAGCAGCTGAACGAAAAGGCCATCAGCGCGCTGAACAAGCTGCTCTGTTATGACGTTCAGGCAGGCAATGTCGAGCGAGGCATCACTATCGCCACCCGGCTATTGTCCCTCGATCCGCTTCAAGAAAGTGCGCATCGATCTTTGATGACGCTCTATTCTAAGCAGGGCCGATATGCAGCCGCGCTTCAACAGTATCGATTGTGCTGCGACGCCCTGTCGAAAGAACTCGCCGTGGAGCCGGAAGCTGCGACGAAAGCCCTCTATCGCGAGATTCGTGAGCAAAGAAATAGACCACATGACGAGGGGATAATTCCTGCACGAGCGAAAGCCCAGGATCGAAGAGCGCGCATTGCTGCTTTCGGGGCCGGTTATTCTGGGGCTTTTGAGAGACGGCAAATAACGATTATGGCCTGCGACTTGTTCGGATTGGATGCGCTTTCGATGCAATTCGATGCCGAGGACCTGCAGCCCGTCCTCGTCGCCTTCAGGCAAACCTATGGCGAGATCGTCTCCAACTTCGGCGGGCTGATCCGAGAGTTCTCAGGCGGCAGCATGAGGGTCTGCTTCGGCTATCCGCACGCGCATGAGCATAGCGCGGAGCAGGCGGTTCGTGCGGCCCTCGCGCTGGTCAATGCGGCGCCTCGATTGGACAGCGGCCGGGCCTCGCAAGTCCGTATCCGGGTGGGGATCGCAACCAGTAATGTGGTGATCGGCGACTTGGCCGACGAAGCTCAATCGACTCTGGCGTTGGTGGGTGAAGCGCCCAACATCGCGATGTTACTGCAATCCGTGGCGACCCCTGGTACCGTGGTGATTTCCCAATCAACCCGTGAACTCGTCGGTGACCTTTTCGAATATGAACCTGTGGAGGCGACGGTCCGGGGGGCATTGGACTTACGGTCGGCGTGGCGTGTGCTCGGCGAACACAATAACACAAGCCGATTCGACGCGCTCCGCGGATCAGCAACATCGACGCTCGTAGGACGCCATGCTGAAGTTGAACTGTTGGTAGCTCGCTGGCAGCGGGCCAAGGCGTCGGCAGGTCGTATAGAACTGATCAGGGGCGACGCTGGCATCGGCAAGTCGCGCCTTGTCCGTTCCTTTCAGGAACGAATCGGGCGTGAGAGGCATCTGTGGCTACAATATCAGTTCTCACCGTTTCACACCAACAGTCCGCTCTATCCCATTGTCCGGCATATCGAACGAGCGACGGGCTTCGCGTCAGAGGATACGCCCGAGCAAAAAGGTGACAAACTTGAGGTCATGCTGGCGACGGCGGCCATGAATCTGTCGGAGACTGTTCCTCTCTTCTCGGAGCTCCTATCAATTCCGACGTTACAACGTTATCCTCCGCTGGCGCTCAATCCGGCGCAGCAGCGCCGAAAGACTCTGGAAGCCTTACTTACCCACGTTGAACGTCTGACTCGGCGCGATCCAGTGGTTATGATGTTCGAGGATGCGCATTGGGCTGACGCGAGCACCCTCGAATTCCTCAATCTTCTCGTTGAGCGCGTGCGTCGGCTCCCTGTCCTGGTATTAGCAACCCATCGGCCTGGGTTTGAGGTAGCGTGGAGCTGTCTTGACCACGTCGGCGTCATATCCCTGGCAGGCCTCAACGAAGCGGATATTCGTTCAATCATTCACGAGCTCACTGGCGAGCGCCGCCTTCCGTCGGAGCTCATCGCGCAGATCGTTCGCAAAACGGATGGCATTCCGCTTTTCGTCGAGCAATTGACAAAGACCGTCCTGGAATCGGCCGCTCTCGAGGGAGTCTCCGATCGAGCGAGCGTTCCGTTGTGGGGAATTGCAATTCCGGCAACCTTGAGGGACTCGCTGATGGCGCGGCTGGACCGCTTGGCATCAGCCAGAGATATTGCACAAGCAGGAGCGGTAATCGGCCGCGAATTTTCATTGAGGTTACTTGAGGCAACTGTCGAAGTGCCGCGCGAGCAACTCGAGGAGAGCCTCAGCAGGCTGACGGAAGCGGGTCTTCTCCATGCGCGCGAGTCGTCCGCGGAAAAATGTTATGCCTTCAAACATGCTCTTATTCAAGATGCAGCTTACGAAACCATAGCACGGAGCAGACGACAGAATTTGCATGCCGCGGTCGCACGAGCGATCATGGAGAAATCTCCTGATGTGGTGGAACGTCAACCCGAAATCCTCGCCCATCACTACACTGAAGCCAGAATGACGGCAGAGGCTTTGGACTTCTGGTTAAAAGCCGGGAAAATGGCTGCCGGTCGCTCTGCGAATAAGGAGGCAATTGCTCATCTGGAGAAAGGACTTGCTGTCCTCAAAGGCGCATCAATCGAGTCTCATGAACGAATGCGCTGGGAGCTGTTGTTTTTGGCAGCCGTTGGCCCTTCGGTGATGGCAATCCATGGATATGGAGCTGCGGAAAGTCAAAATGTCTTCCAAAGCGCCTACGAGCTTATAGATGAGACGACGCTCGCCCCCGAGAGACTGCGCATTCTTTGCGGTCTTTGGAACGTTCGCTTTCATCGCGTAGAGCTTGGGTCTGCGCTTACTCTGGCGCAACAGTGTCTCAAGCTTGCTCAAGGCGCAGGATTTGGCGCCGATTTGGCGAATTGCCTGATGGGCCAAACGCTTTCGTCGATGGGCGAGTTCGTCATGGCACATCGCCATTTTCAGGTGGTCATCGACAAATTCCGCGCCGGGATGCGGGATGTTGGAGGTCTATTTTCGGTTGATGAGCCTGTTTTGGCTCTGTCGTACATGGCTCGGATTCTCTGGGCCTTCGGTTACCTGGAACGAGCAGGTGCCGCGGCGGATGAGGCGATCGCGCTCGCCCGGAAGGGGTCGAACGCGGTCACCGTCGCGGCGGCCCTCGTCGCACGCATGTATACGGCTCTCCATGGAGCGCCGTTGCAGGAACCCATTTCTCACGCCGACGAAGCCATCGCTTATTGCAAGGAACACGAGTTATCACTTTTCGAACACTGGATCCGTTTTGCGCGCGGCGGGTTCCTGGTTCGCGAAGGCGACACGGCCGCCGGAATCGAGGCGATGCGGGCCGCTATCGTGGGTGCGGAGTTGCGGCAAAGCCACCAATTTCGTCCGTTTCAGCTCGCCTGCTTAGGCGCGGCATACGAGCAACTTGGTAATTCCAGCCAGGCTGTTGCAACGCTCGACGAGGCACTCTCCACGGCTGAAGCGGGAGGCGAAAAGCAGTCGTTGGCGGCGATACATCGGCTTCGCGGCGAAGTTCTTTTCAACCTGGGACAAAGTAGCGAAGCACGGCATGCGCTCAGTCGCGCTTTAGAGATTGCGCGCCGTCAGGGAACGCGCCTTGAAGAACTTCGCGCGGCGATGGTACTGGCGCGACACGCGGTGGACTTGGATAGTGAAGATACGCGCCAAGTACTGATCAACGTCTATTCTACATTCGAAGAAGGGCACAGTTTGCCTGACCTACGCGCCGCGCGCGATCTCCTCTATCTACTAGGCGATCAAAGGTGCCGCTCTGGACCCGCCCAGCTTCACCGGACGCCGACAGACCTTGATAACCGTGCGATGGCGAGCGCGGGTGCCAACAACTCCGGAGGACCAGCTCAGAAATTCAACGCCAGAACACAGCGTCCCCCTGAGGTATGATCAACATCTGTGAGTGTGGCGAGAACCTGGAGAAGCTCGCGTTGATTAGCCGAGGAAGCAAGGACCTGAACCGCTCGGTACGGGTCGTTTGTTCATGAGCGCAAGATCTCAGAAGAGTTATGGCGGCGTCTGACTGTCATTCTGCTGGTCGATATACATATAGTCAGTTCCCCTATTATATACTATACGTGGGTAACCGTTTCATTTGATGAAAACCACTTTGACATGGGCGATCTAGTATGCTCTGATAGAACTCAGTGTGAGGTTCTCCTCCACCGTCTTCACAGTTACGCCTACCTTCTCCAACTTCAGACACTTCTAGGTTAAGCCTAGAGGTGTCTTTTTCTGTGGTCCATTGCAAAGTGGCTCGCCTTGAGACTTCGCGGTTGATCAGACTCACCGCAAACCTTGATCGCGTGCCGTCGGCTCGAGTCATTCAAGAGGCTGCAAGTTATTCCAGGCGCTGCGGGAGCGTTATCGATCGCGGCGTGAAACAAATGCATCATCAGCCGCCCACAGACGCGTGAGATCGGCCTTGTGTGCGGTGGACCGTTCCGGGAGTTTACTGGGTTTAGTCATTGATTGATGGAAGCCCTGCATTACCGAGATGCTCGTCTGCGGGCAGATCAGCCCATGCGTTATCCGATCTCGCGCGCTGAAGTGCGAGTCCTTCGTAGATCTTCGGATCGGCGAAGGTGTCTGTGGGGATAGCGCGTGCAACGCAGTCGGATTCGGGCGAATCTGGTGCAATCAAGATTCGGACCGCCCGACACCATTGGTTTTCAGACGACAGAACGAGGCAGGTATGGGCCGGGAGGATCGGGTTTGGTTCGTTCTGGCGCATCGTCCGGATTCGGGCGAGCACTGGCGCAAGCGGTGATCGCCCGCGGCGAGCGGGCGGTCGTGACAGCGCGGCGGCGCGGCGCGCTGGCTGCATTGGCGGCAATTGACGACGCTCGCATCTTGGCCGTGCCTCTGGATGTCGCGGATGCCGTGGCACGCAAGGCGGCGCTGGTTGCAGCGTTGGCTAGGTTTGGCCGCATCGACGTGTTGGCGAACATCGCCGGTCGTGGCTCGCGCGGGGCGGTGGAGGAGTTCGCCTCCGAGCAATAATGGAGCTGAACTTCTTCGCGGCGGCGGAACTGACCCGGGAGGTGCTGCCCCACATGCGCAAGCTGGGCGCGGGCCGCATCCTCAACCTCACCAGCATTGGCGGGTTGATCTCGATCGGCGGCTTGGGTGCATACTGCGCCTCGAAGTTCGCCCTCGAAGGCTGGAGCGAGGCGCTGGCCGATGAGGTCTCGGCGCTTGGAATAAGCGTCACATTGGTTGAGCCAGGCAACTTCCGCACGGAGTTCGCCGGCGACGCCAATATGCGGCCGACCACGCCGCTCGAAGCCTATCGCGGGGTGATTGGGCCGGTCGAAGACTTCCTCTATGGCCAAAGCGGGCGTCTCGCTCCGATGGCGCGGGCGTGACCACATCCGCAGAGGCGGCCTCGTCAAGCCCGAGCGAGCCTTCGCCCCCTTCGCGGTAATTCCGTCTCACTCGGCCGCACGGGTCGTCGGCAGCATATTCGGAAAGAGCGCGTCACGATTGATGGAAACTGGGTACTACGCGATCGCCGTGAGCGGTATGAGGACGAGTACAATGACCGGAGGATCCGATGAGCGCGACGGTGGAACGAGCTGATGCTTTCTGTGCCCGCTTCGGCCTGCGGGTGCCTATCCTGCTCGCCCCTATGGCTGGCGCGAGTGCGCCCTCCCTTTCGATCGCCGTGGCCAATGCCGGCGGGCTCGGATCGTGCGGGGTGCTGCTGATGCAACCGGACGAAATCATCGCCTGGGCAAATGAGGTGCGTTCGAACAGCAACAGCGCATTCCAGCTCAATAATTGGATCCCCGACCGTCCACCGCAGCGCGATCGAGCACACGAGGCACGCGTGCGTGATTTTCTGGCCAACTGGGGACCATCGGTGCCGCCAGAAGCCGGCGACGCGACACCGCCGGATTTCCCGGCCCAATGCGAGGCGATGCTCGCAGCGGGGCCACCGATAATCTCGTCTGTCATGGGTCTTTACCCGCCCGAGTTCGTCGCTCGGCTGAAGGCAAGGAGCATTGTCTGGTTTGCTAATATCTCGACAGTATCGGAGGCGCGAGCTGCTGAAAGCGCCGGCGCGGATGTGATTGTGGCTCAGGGCTCTGAAGCCGGCGGGCATCGGGGTTGTTTCGATGCCGTCGCGGCTGAGCGTCAACAGGTTGGCTTGTTCGCCTTGCTACCGGCCGTCGTAGATGCGGTGCGTGTGCCGGTCGTCGCGACAGGCGGCATTGCAGATGCACGTGGCGTCGCGGCGGCGTTGATCCTTGGCGCTAGTGCAGCGCAAATCGGCACTGGCTTTCTGCGCTGTCCCGAGGCCACGATTCCCCCAGCCTGGGCGGCGGCACTCGCCGCAACGGCCCCGGAGGACACGATGGTGAGCCGCGTCTTCAGCGGCCGCGCCGGCCGCAGCATTGCCACGGATTATGTCCGAGCCGCGAGCGCAGCCGACGCACCCTCGCCGGCACCATATCCGGTGCAGAGGGGACTGACAGCGGCGATGCGCTCGGCGGGCCAAAGGCAAGGTGACGTGCACCGTATGCAGGCTTGGGCCGGCCAATCGGCGGCTCTCGGGAAGGCGGAGCCAGCAGCCGATCTCCTGCAACGAATCTGGAACGGGGCGCAAGCTCTTCTGGCGTAAAAATACTCAGGTATTGCCCGCTATTTGCTAGGGCCTGTCCTACTGAATCGAAACGGCAACGGATCGGAATCGTATGGGGGAATATCTTTTTCGATGCCGGTGCGAATGCGATTTCGGGCTCACGAATCATCGATTGTCTGGCTCCTGGCAGGTCGGTTTGAGGAGGGCCGACCGACGAAGCGCTTTGGCTTACGCGACGACCAATGGGGAATCGGTCTGCCGGGTCGCGAAGGCCATGTCGAAGGGCGGCGCCGGATAACCGGCTGTTCGTTGAAGCTGTTCTGTACCGGTTGAGAACCGGTATTCCGTGGCGCGATCTGCCGGCGCGCTTCGGCTATTGGAAGAGCGTGCATCAGCGCTTCAGTCGCGGGCGAAGAGCGGGGCTTTGAGCTGATTTTCCAGTGTTGGCGGCGCCGTCGCATCTGTTGCGGCGCAGTGCACTGGATGCGAAATGCAACTTGAGAAAGGAGAGGCCGAACCGCAAGTGCCACAGCGATACTTCCGCCAACTGGAAAGCAACGGCCCGATGTCCATAGCGAAGGGGGACCTATCCCGTGTCGGGTGTGCGGCGGACACCTTCACCTTCCCGGTTATATTCGAAGACTCATGGGGAACTGAGCGTGATTGCAAAAGACAGTAATGGCCCGCCGCTGCGATCCGCTCCAACGCGGTTCACGCCACAGTCGTGAAAATACTTTCAACTCATATCCCGTTTGGGAGTGGACTGGGCACGAACACGAGAGAAAGCCATTCTCAGCGAAGGATAATTGGAGTGTTACTTCGATTGAGGGGAGCCTTAACGTGCGCTTTATCTTGTCTCTACTAGTAACCGGCCTCTTGGCCATAGCGGTGCCGCCGTGTCGCAGATAGCCCCGCGGGTCGGCCTCTACGCACTCCTGGGGACGCTCGCGGGTGCGGTCGCATCCGGGATGCTGTTGTGGGTCCTGATGCTGCTGTGATGCGGGGCCGAGGGCCTACCACAGTCCTGTCCAGCGACCATTCGATGGGGTGTCGAGGACGGCGGTGCTCATCATCTGGCTATCAATCTCGCTGGGCGCTGCTTTCGGCTTTTGCTAGAGAAGTGGATCGTTGTCACTCGATGCACGTTAGCCCGCAAATCTTTGGTTCCGAATCGCGAGAGCGTTGTACGGCTGTGGCAGGCTAAATACCACTCCGAATGTGAATACCTTTACATACGCCGCGCGTGTGTACCAACATGATGCAGGCGTTCGATCAATCCATGACTGAGCTTTCTCATCCCAATTCCGGAGCCAACATTATGATTACGCTCGCAAACACCGCGCGACGGCAAGCTGAAAGGGAGGCTCGTTCGAAAGAGGCACCTATCCTGGAAGACCTTCCCGATCTTCCGGGCATCATCTGCGCCATGCAGTTGGCGCCGGGACTGAAGGAGCACCTTTGTGGTCTGGCGAATGTGCTGCTTACCGATCCCTTTCCTGGGGCGACGATCTCGCGCACCGAGAGGGAGCTGCTGGCGACCGCTGTCTCGGCCCAAAACGCCTGTTTCTTCTGCGCGGATTCGCACGGCGCCGTTGCCGCCGCTCTGATGCGGCGGGACGGGATCGCTGATTCGGCGGTCATCGCTGACAGCGTCGCAGGCGGGAGTGTGGCCGCGCTGTCGTCGAAAATGGCGGCCCTTCGCGAGATCGCCGTGACGGTTGCGGTCGACGCACGCCGGCTGTGCGCCCAACAGGCGACACAAGCCCTCGCCGTAGGTGCATCTTCCGGCGACGTGAAGCTCGCGATCCTCATCGCATCCGCGTTCAGCATGTATAACCGGATGGTTGACGGGTTGAAGGCCAATACCTTCGCCGATCCGAAGATCTACGAAGGTCATGCGCTTCAGCTTGCCGAGATGGGCTACCGGATGAGCTGATCTTGGTCGCCGCGGCAGGTGATGCGTTCGGTGGGGGCTATTGGGACGTAAGCGGTGTGACGATTTGTGACGATCCGGGAACGGGAATACGAGCGGCGGCGCATCGCCAGGCCTGTTATTGCGGCGGTTGCAGTTAAGCCGTCACACGAACCGGCGATTCCAGATACGTAAAGAGCAGCCCGACCATTCCCTGCGCCTTCGAATCGCACGAGATCATCTGGCAGGAACCTCGTCGCTATCGCACGACGATGACGCCCAGGAGGACTTCGCCCAGACATGGCCTAAGGGATCCCGGCTAGTTCCTTCTTCTTGTCGCTGGCGCGGGCGAACACATCGAGCGCCGCATTCACCGCAGCCCCGTCCTCGAACGCGTAGCCCTCCTGTCGGATCACCGTTTCGAACGCTCGGAGGGCGTCAACCATGTCAGTCTCGGAAAAGGCGCCCATCGTTCCCCAACGCCACATCTTGCCGGCCATCTTGCCCTGTCCGCCGGAGATCACCACGCCGTGCTCGTCGAGCAATTTCGCCAAGATTGCCCCGTTATTGAGGCCGCGCGGCGTCAAGATGCCCGTGACGGTGACCGAATGCACGCCGTCGCGTGAGAAAACCTCCATCCCGAGCGCCTTTACGGCTCGTTGGAGCGCGACAGTGTAGCGCGCGTGACGGGCCCAGACGTTGCGGCCACCTTCTCTTTCGTACAGATCGATTGCGACGTCGAGTGCAAAGGTGACCGAGACCGGAGGCGTCCATGGCGGCTCGCCCTTTTCGAAGAACTCTTTATGCTTCTGTAGATCAAAGTAGAAGCGCGGCGCCTTGTTCGCTTTGATCTTCTCCCATGCGCGCGCACTCACCGCGACCATGGCGAGTCCCGGCGGGCACGCAAGCGCCTTTTGCGACGCAGCGCAAACGATATCGAGCCTCCATTCGTCCATCTTGAATTCGCTTGCACCCAAGCCGCTCACTGAGTCGACAACGATGTACGCGGGGTGATCTCCGATCGCACGTGACATCGTTCCCAAGTCGATTTGCACGCCGGTGGACGTCTCGTTGTGCGTCAACAGGATGCCCGTGATCTTCTTCTCGTGATCGGCCCGCAGCCTCGCAGCCAGGGCTTCGGCGTCGACCCCGGCGCCCAAGGGCGTCTCGAGCGTCTCGACGGTGCAACCCCACATCTTAGCGATCGCGGCGATTCGCTCGCCGAAGACGCCGGTCGGGCAGGCGAGAAGCGTGTCGCCAGGACCGAACATGTTCGTTACCGCCGCTTCGAGGCTGCCCGTTCCCGACGCCCCTATCAACAGCACATCGCCGTTCGTCGCAAAGATCGGCTTCATGCGATCCGCGATACGATGGAGCAGGCGGGCGTATTCGGGGCCGCGATGATTGATCAACGGCTTCGCCATCGCGGCCAGCACGGGCTCGGAAACTGCAACGGGTCCGGGGATGAACAACAGGCTCTTTGGCATAAGTACAAATTCCCGTAAATGCACAGATGACGTGCCGGATCTCGCATGCAGCCTTAGTTCATCTGTGAATTGATTGCTATTATTATCACGCACTCATGCAAAGGCTCGCCATCACCGCGATGTGATCAACGTCCGACGTCGATGCACACCGACAAATGGTTCAGGTCGGCGATCGAATGGACCCCTGCGGTGCGGCCGTGCGATCTTTGCGTCCGAATCTGGCTTGCAGGAGATATTGGGGCGCAACGGCCTCAGCGCGAGCACGCACTTGATTGCCCCCAAAGCGCGGTCTCCTGTCGGAGGCGGCCAACGGTCGTTTCTCCTCGTGGCCTGTCCGGGTGGGCGCCCAAGCGGCCTCGAATGGGCTGACCGCGCCGAGGGCGACCATTGCCGGCGTCCACTCAGTTGGTCCGCATCTCGAACCTGGAGCCCCGAGATCCTGCCACCCTCTACAAACTTGGGCTTGTCCGAATCCGCGAATGCACCCAACGCCGCTGTCACCAGTCCCACCCGGGATGGCTGCTATGGCCAATTCCTGGATGTGGCATCCACCATATCCCAGTCGCAGCATCTCAGCCCGCTTGGCAAACAGTACCTAGCTCGCGGCGGCTGCCTCCGTCATGTAGTGATAGACTGGCGGGTATATCAACAGTCGGCCTTTCACGGGCGATAGAAGACCTTCGGCATCAGCTTCAGCACGCCGCGAAGTGCGCTGAAAGCCTTTGAAGCGATCAAGGTGGAGCGAGTTGCGATGTTTGAAGCGATCCCGGCCGGAACCACCTTGCTGTTGAAAGGTGGGCAGGTGCTGACGCCGGACACGGATTGGAACGATCCACCGCGGGCCGACGTTGCGATCGCCGGCGACAAGATAGTCGGCATTTGTCCAGACTACAGGCCGGACGACGCCCGAAACATGGAGACGATCAACGCCCGCGATCACCTGGTGCTGCCGGGTTTTGTAAACGCGCACTACCATTCCCATGACGTCCTTGCTAAGGGGACCCTCGAAGAGGTCCCGCTCGAGATGTGGCGGCTTTATGCGCTGCCACCCCGATTCCCGCCGCGCTCTGTGGAAGAGATTTACGCACGGACACTGTTGGGTGCCCTCGAGTGCTTGCGATCGGGGATGACGACCATCCAAGACATGCTGACGCTCTATCCATACGAGGATCGTCACATGGATGCGGTGATGAAGGCCTACGAGGAGATCGGCATCCGCGTGGTGTTCGCCCTGCAATATGCTGATCGCCGGGGCATCGAAACCATTCCATTCTGGAAGGATACCTTTCCGGCCGATCTTCATCCGTTGTTGTCGACCGCCGCCGAGCCGGAACGCCAGCTCGATCTGATCGGGCACTTCGAGACGACGCGCCTCAGATCCCCTCCACCGCGACGGGTATCCTGGGCACTTGGACCATCCGCGCCGGAGCGGTGCTCGCCGGCTCTCATGCAGCGGACCGTGGCCTTGGCACGTCGTTACGACCTGCCGATCTACACCCATATCTACGAATCGCGCGGCATGGCGCTGCAGGCGCGCTTATCCCTGCCGGAATACAGCGGTCTTCTCATGCGCCGATTGGACGAGGAAGGCGTTCTCGATCGGCGGTTCAATTTTGCTCACAGCGTCTGGCTCTCGCGCGAGGAGATCGAGCTCTTGGCCGAGCACGATGCGGGCGTCGTGCTCAATCCTCAAGGCAACTTGAAAATGAAATGCGGCATCGCGCCGATCCGCGCGCTGCAAGATGCCGGCGTACGGATTGGGCTCGGCTGCGATAATTGTAGCTGCTCCGATGCGCAAAATATGTTCATGGCAATGAAGCTCTTCGCGTTGCTGGCTGCGGTCATCGATCCAATTCCGGGCCCGCCGCAAGCTGTCACAGCCCTGCGTGCCGCCACTGAAGGCGGCGCCGATGGTGCAAGACTGGGCGATGTGCTCGGACGCATTGCTCCGGGCTTCAAGGCTGACCTGACACTGATCGACTTGCAGGACCCGACATTCTCGCCGATGAACAGTGCGGCGCGCCAGCTCGTTCACATTGAAGCTGGGCGCGGCGTGCGCCATGTCATTGTCGAAGGCAAGGTCGTGGTGCGGGATGGGCGCCTGACTACGGTCAGCGAATCGACGATCTATGATGCGGTCAAGGCGGTGATGCCGAAGTTCAGACGCGATTTCGCGACTATCTCGCAAGGCGTCGCCAAGCTGCAGCCCTGGCTCGATCGCGCCCATCGCCAGATCATGGCGGCCGAGCTTGATATCGAGCGTCTTCCCTTTGGAAGCGGTTGAAACCGTATCCATTCCCTTTTCGTCGCTCCGCGCTTGCGGGTTCTCGGCCGGATGCAGGTTGCCGAGCTCCGCGCCGACGTCGCAACCACTGGCGGGGGGATGTCGGCGGCAGCGTCAATGATCGGCGCCACGTGCTCGGCAGCGTGAACCGGCCAATCGGGGTTGCACATCCCAACCCAATCGCCTTCCGTAAGATATCCTTCCGCCTTCGATGATCAGCCCACCGCCATGGCTGCAAATCCGCTTCGCGACGAATGCGCTCGGCCAACGGCACAGGGCAACGGGAACGCGCGGCACCACGGAGGTCCTTTCGATTCTGCTAGACCTTCGAACCGCGAGCAGCATCACCATCTTCGATGTGGTAGATTTACCTTGGTGTTTAGCTCGTCCACTTCGTTGCGGGTGTGGCCGGCTCGGGGTGCGCAAGCTTGCGGAGCATCGTTATGACCATATCCCGTCGTCGCGCGTTGCATCTGACTGCCGGCACGGCCGCCGCCTCAATTGTTTCCGCGGCCGCAAAGGGGCAAGGCTATCCGTCGCGGCCGATTCGTTTCATCGTTCCCTTTCCATCCGGCGGCGTGAGCGACATCATCGCGCGCTTGATGGGTCAAAGGCTGTCAGAGCGATTGGGGGAGCCATTCGTGATTGAAAATCGGGGAGGTGCCGGGAGCAATCTCGGTACGGAGACCGTCGTGAAGGCGCCTCCAGACGGACACACCGTGCTCCTCGATGGTTCGGCGAACGCGGTCAACGCGACGCTCTACACGAACCTCAGTTTCAATTACCTTCGCGATATTATGCCAGTGGCCAGCATGTTCCGCGCGCCCCATTTCATGGAGGTCCATCCGTCCTTTCCCGCCGCGACGGTTCCAGAATTCATTGCTTACGCAAAGGCTCACCCGGGCCGGACTAACATGGCATCCGCCGGCATCGGGACGATATCCCATATGGCAGGCGAACTCTTCAATATGATGACCGGCATCGCGCTGACGCACGTGCCCTATCGTGGGGCCGCGTCCGCGCTGACCGACCTCCTCGGCGGACAGATCCAGGTCATGTTCGACAATGCGGCCTCCTCGACTGCCCATATCCGCGCGGGCCGACTGCGCGCGCTCGCGGTGACCGCCTCGACGCGCGTCGATGCTCTCCCGGACGTGCCAACCGTGGCAGAGTTTGTTCAAGGCTACGAGGCGAGCAACGTCAATGGCATCGGCGTGCCTGTGAGGACGCCTGCAGACATCGCCGCCAAGATCAACGCTGAGGTCGACGGCATCCTCGGCGATCCCTTCATCAAGGCCCGATTTGCCGAGCTTGGAGGCACAGTGATGGTTGGATCACCGGCTGACTACAGAATATTCCTGGCTGGTGAAACGCAGAAATGGGCCAGGGTTGTGAAGGCTGCGGGTCTCAAGCCGAGTTGATCTCAAGCGTTCGCCTGAACGCCGATCGTCTGTTCACGCGCAACCGCTTTTCCGCCCGTACCACGCCTGCGCCCGATCTCGCCCTTCCGCTCCCCTCTGGGTAAACCGCCGTGCTGGCCGGTGACGCGCGATTGCGCAGGCTCGAATGCTGCCGGGCCTTGGCGGTTTGACCGTGGAAGGCGAGGACGTGAGCTAGATCCGGCTATGGCGGAGCAGGAATTCCAACAGCTGTTGACGCTTTTTCTTGAGATCAAGCATCGCCACCTCGCGAGCGCGGATTAGATCCCGCACCACCTCGTGCACGCGATCCGGCACCCAGATCGCGCGCAGTTCCCCAGCGCGCAGCAACTTGACCAAGGTTACGGAATCCCGGCGGTTGGTCTTGACCCGATCGCCAGAGCACTTCGGAATCAGCGTCGGCGCAATGACATCGCAGACGTGGCCCAGATCG
>JASHYD010000370.1 GCA_030043175.1 Xanthobacteraceae bacterium
GCCGACTGAGATCACGCTCGTCAGCGAGCTCAACCATCAGCCCCGGCATATCTATCTCAACGTTCCGCATTCGCCGGCTCCGAAGCCGTCGTGGTATGGCGAATCGGTCGGCCACTACGAGGGAGACGAACTCGTGGTCGACACCATTGGCCTCAACGACAGGACGTTCGTGGACAATTACCGCACGCCCCACACCGAGCAGATCCACGTGGTCGAGCGCTTTAAGATGATCGAAGGCGGCAAGACGCTCCAGGCGGTCATAACCGTTGACGACCCCGGCGCCTTCAACATGCCATGGTCAGCGATCCAGCGATGGCGACGTGTGTCCGACCGACCCATGACCGAAATGATCTGCGCAGAAAACAACTTGAACTTTTTCAACTACGACGTCGTGCCGATCCCGCAGGCTGAAAGGCCGGATTTCTAGCAGTTCAGCCTGATGCGCGAGTTGCACCGAAGCGGGGCGCCAAACAAGCTTTGGCACCTCGGCCTCACCCTGTCGCCGGTCTTGAGGACCCCAACAGGCTTGGTGCGCATGCAAGAGCGCGTGGGAAACCGTTGGAAAGAGCCTAAGAAAATTCGAAGAACCCTACGACGAGTACGCGATGTTGCCGGCCGTCGCCAATTCGCCCGTACGACCGGGCGCCTCATCGCAATGCGCACGTGCTCATTTCCCCCATTTGTAGCGCCGGCGGGCGATGAAGCGCGTTAGGGGCGCAGCGCGGCTGCCCGCCGACATCGCGTTCATGCATCTGCATTTTCGGCTGGCGCGACACAAACAGTTAGCCCGGGAGTTCGCGCTCACTTCAGCGAGCAGGTCGCTGGCGCGTCGACGACCGGAAACTTCCGACACTATTTTCCAAAACTTGCCCGTGCACATGACAATTTGACACGGCCATCCAGCCAGATGACAAAAACTTAAATTATTACAACATGATACGCGACACCACCCGGCATTGATCGCGGGGTTTGATAAATTTACCATATTGATTTTATGTCAAATTAATTCAGAGTCTCCGACTGCTGCACCCTCGAGAGACTCCGACATGACCGTGATCGCAATGACTCGGCAGCTAGGCTGCCTGGGGACCGAAGTGGCAGATGGCATAGCCGGCCGCCTGGGACTTGAGATCATCCATTCCGAGATCGTGGCCAACAACGTTGCCGAGCGCCTCGGAGTGGAGGAGAGCACGGTGCTACGCTACGTCGACGGTTCAGCCGCCCTGTTCGAGCGATTGGCGATCGATAAGCGCAAGTTTTCCCGCTACACGGCTGAGGAAATCCTGAGCATAGCCCAACGGGGCGGCGTTCTCATTCGCGGTTGGGGCGCAGCCACACTGCTGCGGGACGTGCCACACGTCATCAGCGTGCGCGTGTGTGCGTCGATGAATTTCCGCGTCCGCGTCATGATGGAGCGGTTCGGCAGCAAGGACGCCGAGGCGGTTTGCGAGCACTTGGAGCGCGTGGATGCGGCCCAGGCACGCGCAATGAGGGCGTCATTCCATGTCGAGCAGGAGGATGCACTCCTTTATCACGCCGTCCTTAACACCGACCGCCTGCCAATCGATGCTTGTGTGAACGCGGTGTGTGAACTCGCCCGGCACAGACGCTTCCGCGATCCGGCGACGGTGCGCGCGGAGCTTGCCAACAAACTCCTGGAGGCCAAGGTCAACTCGGCGCTGACCGACGAGATCAGCATGGGCGCTGCTCCGACCGGCGTCACCGTCTCTGCCGCGAACGGGCGGATCACGCTCGTCGGCACCTCATCGAGCGGGGGATTGCGAGGGCGGGCCGAGAGGATCGCGCATCGGGTTCCGGGTGTCCGTCAGATCGACAACCGCATCGTTAGCGTTCCAAATCGCGGCAAAGCATTTTAACCCCCATTCAGCCTTGCGCTGCTGCGCCGCCGTCTCTCCCGCGACCGAGCCGGTCAACCTGCCGTATCTGAGGAGGCCGGGTGGCTCTGTTGCGCACGGCGTCGCATGTCCAAACACTCCGCAGTTCAGATAGCCTTCCGGGACAATTGAAGGCTTCTGGCGAGACGCGCCTCGGATAACTCCGAAAGGGCCTGGGTACCCCGCCCAAATCTGCCTCTGGGTTTAGCGAAAACAACTCGGCCAGCGCGGTAGAAGTCTCGGCGAGGGGGGCGTTGCAAGATACTCCGAGCGCCAGGGACAAAAGCCTCTGACTTTAGTCAGGGGTTAGGTTACACGCCGAACTGCTCGCGCAAGATCCGCTCATCAAGGTTATGGCCCGGGTCGAACAGCATGCGCATCGCGATGTCGTGCTCCATGCGGATTTCGACACTGTGTACGAAGCGCACCTCGTGGTGATCGGCGACGGCGGCGACCGGGCGCTTGGCAGATTCAAGCACGTTGATGCTGACGACGGCGGTGTCCGGCAGCAACACGCTGTGAAAGCGGCGCGGACGGAACGGGCTGATCGGGGTGAGCGCCAGCAGCGCCGCCCCAATCGGGATGATCGGTCCTTGGGCCGAAAGATTGTAGGCGGTGGAACCAGCCGGCGTCGCCACCATGATGCCGTCGCCGTCGAGTTGGGCAAGCCGTTCCTTGCCGTCAACCAGGATGCGAAGGCGCGCCAGTTGATTCGTCTGACGGAACAGTGCGACCTCGTTGATGGCGCGCGCTATGTGAACCTCGCCGCCGGCATCGATTGCGCTCATGGCCAGCGGATGGATCACGGTCTCCTCGGCGGCGGCCAGACGTTCCTTGAGGCCATCCTCGCGGTACTCGTTCATCATGAAGCCGACGGTGCCGCGGTTCATGCCGTAGATCGGCTTGCCGGACGCCATGAATTTGTGCAGGGTCTGCAGCATCAGGCCGTCGCCGCCGAGCGCCACGATGACGTCGGCGCCGGCAGGGGTCACGTGGCCATACCGGTGCGTGAGCGCGTCGCGCGCCATTTCTGCCTCCGGGATGGCACTGGTGACGAACGCGATGCGGTCGCGGCGTTGACTCATGGAGGCCGTTCTTTCGTTGAAAGGGAACGCAGAGGTTCGCAGCATGGAACGGGCGGTGCTCGTGTACACAACCTTTCCTTCGGTTGTCGAGGCTGAGAAGGTCGGCAACGACCTGGTAAGTGCCCGTCTTGCAGCCTGTGTCAACATCCTGCCGGGCATGATCTCGACCTATCGCTGGCAAGGCGCCGTCGAGCGCGCCGAGGAAGTCGTGATGATCGTCAAGACGCGGGCCTCGCTCGCCGAGGCGGTTCGGGCCAGCGTCAGGGCGACGCACCCCTACGACACGCCAGCCATCGTGGTGCTCCCGGTCGAGAGTGTCGACGACCGCTATTTCGCTTGGATTCTCAATGCGACCGCTCCGGAGGGAGATGAGCCCGCCTCTGGGTCCCTGCATGGCCCGCGCGAATATCCTTTCGAATCAAGGAAATGACGGCGCCCCTTGGGGTCGAAATGGCTTGTGTTGTTTGCCCAACCTGTCGGGCCAACGCGTGAAAAACGTCGTCTCGCCACGCGCTCTGCAGCTCATTATGAACAGCGGACAACAGCGCCTTTAGCTGCGCTTCACCTACGTGAACGCCGCTGTGTAGCACGCTTCAGAACGAATTCAGCCCGCCGCGCTTATAGAGAGAGCAAGATCGATCATGAACCCGATCGATTTGAATCCCCTGGGCCTGCAATTAGGCCCGAGAGGCATAGAAAGGACACGTCATGTTCCGCAAAATTGCGATTGCGCTCGTCGCCGCGAGCGTCCTCGGCGCTCCAGTTCTAGCACAGCAGACGACCACGACACCCAACGATAGCAAGCTCTCCCCGAGCGCATCCACCCCCAACGCCACTACGCCTGAGACAACCGAGAAGACAGTCACGAAGGCCACCAAGCACCGGGTGGTGGCCCGCCATCACCGGCACGCCAAGGTGGCTAAGTACGGCAAGTCCCGCGCCTCAAAGATGGCGAAGTATGGCAAGGCCGGAAAGTCCGGGGCCAAGTACGGGAAATACACGCATCATACGAGCCGCACCCCTACCAAACATGCCTACGGCAAGGCCGCAAAACCCGCGATGAAGTCAAAGGCATCCCGGCCCGGCCTCGACTAAGCGAACCCTCACCCGACCGAACAACACCGACTCCAGAACCCAAGGGAGGCCGGCCCCAAGAGGCCGGCCTTCGGCTGCCATGATTGCGTGATACGGCCCATCGGACATCAGCGTGCATCATCTATGCTGCGCCCTCGAGTTTCGCGCGTTCCCGCACGAAATTCGTGAGCGCGATATTGTCGATCTTGCCCGAGCCGAGCAGTGGGAGCTTGTCCAGGGTCAGCACCTCAGCCGGCACCATCATTTCTGAGGCGCCGTGAGCGCGCGCGAAGGCTGCGAGATCGGAGCGCCGGGCGCCGGACTTGTTCGTGACAAGCACGAGGCGTTCGCCCTTGCGGGCGTCCGCAACCGTGGCGGCGCCCGACATGGCGTCGGGCCAAAGTTCAGCCGCGAGCGCCTCCACGGCAGCGAGCGAAATCATCTCGCCACCGACCTTGGCGAAGCGTCTGGCGCGGCCCTTGATGGCGATGAACCCCTCCGCGTCGATTGTCACGATGTCGCCGGTATCGTGCCAGCCTTGGGGCGGGCGTTCGATCACGCCGGGGTTCTCGGCGCGCACATAGCCGAGCATCACGTTTGGGCCGCGCACGTAAAGGCGGCCACCCTCCTCGACGCCCGGCACCGGTTCAAGCCGCGCTTCCATTCCGGGCATGAGCCGCCCGACGGTGCCGAACTTGTTGAACACCGGGGTGTTGAGCGCCAGCACCGGCGCTGTCTCGGTGACGCCATAGCCTTCGAGGATGCGCAGGCCGAATTTCTCCATATAGGTGCGCCGTGTTGACTCTTTCACCGGCTCTGCGCCGGCCAGGATGTAGCGCAGCGAGCGGAAATCATAAGCGTTGGCGCTGCGGGCATAGCCGGCCAAAAATGTGTCTGTGCCGAACATGATGGTCGCGTTCACGCCGTAGATCATCTCGGGCACGATGCGATAATGCAGCGGTGAGGGATAGAGATAGATCGGCACGCCACTCACCAGTGGAAGCATGAGGCCGACAGTCAAGCCAAAGGAATGGAACACGGGCAGGACATTGAATACCTTGTCGGTGCGGCCGAAGTCGATCCGCGCCTCCGCCTGGGCCGCATTGGCGAGAATGTTTCGGTGAGATAGCACGACGCCCTTCGGCATACCCTCCGAGCCCGATGTGAACAGGATGGCGGCCGGATCGTC
>JASHYD010000371.1 GCA_030043175.1 Xanthobacteraceae bacterium
CTCTCGCACCACCGAACGTACTCGTCGTACTTGCCGGTTCCCAGCAGGTTGTAGCGCGGCACCTTGGTCGCCTCAAGCGGGGGCCCTGGGTGGTCGCCGCCATGAATGCAACCAGTAGTTGCGTCGCCATCCCCGAATTCTCCCCTCACGAAAGAGCGCCGTCGCTCAATCTGCAGGGCACGACGTCTCTCCGGTCAGAAAGTGGGTTCCTTCATCGTCGCCGGCGCCTGCGCCGTTCTTCACCCTTGCGAACAAGGTCATCAACGCGGCCACGCGTTGCTCGTTGAGCCGACACAAGTGGTCGCAGCTGGAACGGAGTGACTTCCGGCGTTGGGTCGGTCTAGCGACTCCTGTCGCCGATTAAACGTCTGTCTCAGGGAACGAGAAGGAACGCTGGTGCTTCAACCAGCATGCACCTCAACGACATTGCCGCTCTGAAAGTTGGCGATCGGATGTCCCTACGGTAAACCCAAAACGGCTGCCGATCACCGGCGAATCGATTGATAATCACCGCGATGGGTGGCGCGATACGCCGCGCTTCGTGGTGCATCGGCGTGGGCGAAACCAGAGCTATCCATCGACGATTAGGCGACGTTTTTCAGGGGGCGCGCTCGCTCGATCCGCTTACGCTCCTTGGGGCTGTTCATGGCTTCCCAAAGATCGCTGCGCCGCTGCACATTGAGCCAGAATTCGGGGCTGTTGCCGAACACGCGGGCGAGGATCAGCGCGGTCGCCGCCGTCACGTTCCGGCGGTTGTTGCATAACTCGTTGACGTGCTTGCGCTGAACGCCCATCGCCTCCGCGAGCGCGCCCTGGGTCAAGCCCATCGGCCCCATGAACTCCTCGGTCAGTATCTCAGCGATGGTGGCTGGCTTGCGCTTCGTCGTCAGCATGATCTGGCTTGCTCTCATCGGTAGTTGTGATCATCGAGATAGACGCCCGCGGCTTCGCCCCGATCGCCATCCCAGTGGAAGATCAACCGCCATTGCTGGTTGACGCGGATCGAATGGAACCCCGCCAGATTGCCGCGCAGCTTCTCGAAGTGGTTGCTGGGCGGCACGCGCAAGTCCTGATCGGTTGTCGCGTCGTCGATCATCTGAAGCTTGCGGAACAACCGAACCTCGAGATCGGGTGGGATGTTCCGCGAGCGGACGTCATCCACGAAAAAGGCACGGAGCCACTCATCCCGAAAGCCAACGATCATTCCAAGGCTCGAAAATAGAGTATATGTACCACTCTATGGTTCATAGGGCAAGCGCCCGTGCTCCTACTTCAATTCCCTGGCTGCTTGGAGAGCCCCGGCCGGGGCGCGACAGCCGGTCAAGTCCGTAAGCCGTAGTGCTGGCGCGAAGCGTCAGCAAGGTCCGTCCCGACCCGGTTTGCTTGATGAGGCCGGACTGGCTCAGCTCATTAAACGCGGGCTGGAATCCTCGACATAGCGAAGCGCCCGCTCGCGAGCTTGACGACGCCGGCAATCCGGCCGGTCACATCTTCGCCCGACCCATGGTGGTCTTCACGACTGTGGCTCGGCTGCCTCGGCTTCAAGGCGGATCATCCATTGGCCTGGCCAGCAGCCGTGCCGAGACCCATGCGCTCCAGCCTCTGCAGCCGGCCGATGGCGAGGCGGCGCGCCTGGCGGTAGAGGACAGGAAAGTTCAAGAGTTGGCGGGACACCATGGCGGACCGCCCCCCGCACGGCTGACTATGCGTGGACGGTTCTAGCGCGTGTGTTGTCGGTCGCCAAAGACCGCGGATTGATCGCGGTCAATGAGTGCAAGCGCGGCGGCCGCCTTTATGAGACGAACCGCACAGAAATCATCTGGACAGCGGAGCACATCAGTAAGTTCTGCGCTGTTGTATCGGAGCCACTGCAATTCGCGCTGCTGTTAGCACTGTGGACGGGCCAGCGCCAAGGCGATTTGGTCCGGCTGACATGGATGTACGACGGCGGCAAAATCCGCCTGCGCCAAGGCAAGAGCAGGGGGAAGAGACGTGTTGTCATCCCCGTGGGACCGCCGCTGAAGACTGCGCTGGATGGCCGGCGCCCGGCGAAGGCGGAAGGCGTGATCCTGCGCAATACTCTCGCCGAGCCGTGGGACATCATGGGCGAAGGCGTTCGATCGGGCCGGGCTGGGGGACGAAGACTTGCATTTCCACGACTTGCGCGCGACCGCCGGCACCCGCTTGGCACTCTCAGGCTGCACGGTCCGGGAAATCGCGGCCATTACCGGACACAGCCCGCGCGACGTGGAGGCGATCCTTGAGGCGCCTTATCTTGGCGGGAGGATGGAGAACTGCCCGAAGTATGGCGGGCAGTCCTTGGAGGTGTTTGCCCGGTTCGAATATCCTGACGACCTATTCGATGGCGATTTCACGGAGTTTGCTGGGCGCGAGGAGGACTTGTTCACTTGGTTCAGCCCGTTGGGAAAGTGCTGCCGGTGTTCTCACCTGCTGGCGGCAACCGATTCGAGTGCGCCTAGCCATCCGCACACAGCCCGGGTCACCTTCGGCCGTGACGGCCCGTCGCCGACACTCGGTCTGCCTTCGATAGCGGAAGACCCTGCCGGGTGTGCGGGACACGTGGGCCTAACGCACGCGAGGACCCCCACGAAGGCTTTTCTCGGGACATGCCCCGGAGACTCCCTAGGAGAGTCGCTGAGAGGGCGTTCGCGTCCCTGTTGGCAGGTAGCGGCCAGCCTCCAAAACGCGCCAGGGAGTCTGCTAGGAGTCTGCGGGGCCGTTGGGGCGGCTAGCGGACGCCTTGCTCCCGCGGCTCGACCGTGAGACGCTTCCCGAAGCGCCTTAAGTTTCCCCGCTGGCCCTGTCTCGGGCCGGGCGGGGGACGAAGACTTGCATTTCCACGACTTGCGCGGAGCCGCCGTCACCTGCCTGGCACTGGTCGGTGCCGACATGCCGCCGCATTGGTCTGAGCCGGCCCCGGCACTTAGAACAAATGTTCAAACTGTGGCGCAGCCGGCGTCTACCGAGCCTGCACCGCTCTCCCCGATCAAGCGCGTGGCCGATAAGGATTTTCGAACGGCTGTTTCTCCGGGCCCCTGCACAACATGTCCACCGGTCGTCGCCAGCCGACGAGTCGACCAGCGGCTGGCTGCTGTTTGCGGCGGTATCACGCCAACCAAAGCAGCGCTGCCGCGCTCCAAAGATTATTTCGAATACATAATTATGTATGCGGAAAAGTTTGTGTTTGTTGGTTTTGTGCCATCATATTGTAAACGACGAGCTTATACACTCTCAAATTGTCTTGCACACCGACGACGAGCCTGGACGCGATCACGCAGGCGGCACTGCCTTGAAGCGAAATCTCAGTGGAGCTGATGGGTGGTCGAGCTCTTGACTGAGCTCGTTGCCGCGACGTCGCCTTGTCAAAGGAAACCTAGGGGAAAATGAAATGTTCATGCAGCCTCCTGGCTCTGCTTCCACCGCTTCGCCGCCAGCGGCCCGCAATCAATCGACTGCGGATACGTCTCCGACAAAGGCTTGGAATGACGCCCTGGCCCAAGCGAAAGCCAACAGCCCACAGCAGACCGTGACGGCAAAGCCGGGCGACTCCCTGGCCAGCATCGCCAGCAGCCACGGCGACACGCTGTCGAGCGTCGAAACGGACAATCCCCAAGTTTATCCGCCGGATCTGCTGCATATCGGCCAAACCGTCCAGTTGCCCAAGAAGACCCCGGCGGAGGTAGTGACCGGCGTCGACAATTCGCAGATCAAGCCCATCATTACGGCCATGGCCAATGCCAATCTGGCCGATCAGGGTTTGCATAGTCCCGTGCTGGCCCATGACCCCGGAGCTCTCGGCGAGGCCGAAACGGAATCGACGAACAGCTGGAATACGGTCGAACAAAAAACGATCAACATGCTGATGAACAATAACAGCGGTGCCTATCCAGAACAGGCCGCCTCGGCAGAGGTGAAGCAGCTGAATGCACTGGAGCCTGGCAACGCCAAATTTGCTGCGGCCAACAACGCGGCCCTCGCCAAAGCGACAAAACAATGGCAGCAGATGGGGGTCACCAAGCCCCAGCTCAGCCCGATCATCAACGCCTACAACAATGCCAAGCAGGCCACCAACCCTGCCTCCGAGCGGCAGGCAAAGAACCAACTGAATGCAGCGATCGAGAAGTCGTTGACGCAGGCAGCGAACCAGGCAGGGTCGAATCCGCAGGCGCAGGCAAAGGCAATGACCGAGCGCGCCGCCGATATTCAGATCGCGGGGCCGCAGGACCCGGCGTTCCAGACCGCGGTCGACAATGCCAATTACGATCTGCAGGTGATCAAGCCTGCCCAACAAGTTGCTCAGGCCTACAATACAGCGCTCGTCAAGGCGCGAGCCAATGGCGCGTTGCCTGGCGATGCGGCCACCGCTGCGGCCGCGGCGGCGGCAAACAAGCTGAAAACTGTCACGCACAACGCCGGCAACTCCTATTACGCCGGTCAGATTATCCAGGCGAGCCAGGGCACCATCGACAACATCACAAAGGATATGGGCTCGATCGCAAGTCAGCCCGTCCACAGTCCAGGCACCGTCCTTGAGTTCAACCAAATCTACGGGGATCTTTCGCAGTCCGTTGCGGCAGCAAATAGCGTCGCGCTCACGTCACACGGGCACGCCTCCATTGCGCTCAGCGCAAGCGGGAAGGCGGCCGCCGATACCGTGGCAAAGGACGTCGCCAAGAACATTCCACAAAACCTGACCCTTGATCAAGGTTCGATTTACAACGAAGCCGCCACAAGCACGATCGGCGACGGTGATGGTACAGCGCTGACCCTGGCGACAGCTGCTGCGCTCCAGCAGCAGGGGCGGTCTGACCTGGCGGCATTCCTGACCGTCGGGGCAGCGCGGGGGCTCGGTGGGCTCGCGGCGAAAACCAAATCCGACATCACGGCGTTCGCGACGACGACGGGAAACCTCAACCAGCTGCGGACCACATGGGGTCCGTTCATGACCACGAGCCAGCTCGTCAAGGCGACGAACGGCTATTTGGCCGACCATAGTAAGGACGTCACGCAAAAGGCCAATGCCCAACTGGGCACGATTTCGCAGGACGGCGACGCGATCGTGGAAGCCGAATCGGCATGGAAGAGCTATGGCGCCGAGCTGACGGGCGTTGAAGGTCGGGGGGAACTCGCCACAGCCACCACATCCTTGACTGCAAACAACCCATCAACGGCTTTTGCAGTGTCCCAAAGCAAGACACTGAATGAAGCCATCGCCGCCGCGATCGGCCCGCCGCAGCCCAGCGGAGGCGGCGCCGGATCCGTCGTGCAGGCGCTGATCGCGTCGCCGGCGTGGAGCCTGCCGAAGTCCACGCGGAGTTTTGTGAATGCTCTGTTGAAAACCCACGTCGCCCAGGCCAAAGGTGCTGGAGCGAGCCCCTCGGTCGGCCAGGGAACATTCACCACATTGTCCCTCGTCGGACTGGGGCTTACCGCGGAAGCCGCGTGGGCCAAAGGTTTCTCGGCTTCGTCGCCCTTGAACCTCGCGAACAGCGCCTACACCGCTCTCGGCTTCGGAAAATATACAGGCGAAGTCATATCCGGATTCGCCAAGACCAATATTGTCCAGAATTTCCTCAACAATAGCTCAGCATTCACCGTGAACAGCGGTAAACTTTTCCTCAACCTCCCCAACGGAAACCAGTTCGAATTGACCGCCCTGACTAACACTGGATGGTTCAAGGCCATCGGATCCGCGTATTACGGCGCTGGAGCGCTTGCCAACGTTTTGGAGGCCTCGGACGAGTTCAGCAACGGCAATGATGTAGCGGGCGGTTTTGATATCGCGGAGGGGGTCGGCAATGGCCTCAACGCCCTCAAACCTCTGATCGGGGACGCGTTCGGGGACGTAGCTGGGGAGGCCGTCGGGGCGATCGGCAGCGGCGTC
>JASHYD010000372.1 GCA_030043175.1 Xanthobacteraceae bacterium
ATCAGATTTAAGGCTGCGTCAAACGCCGAGCGGCAGTTCCCGCGTGTCCATCTACGTGTCCGTATAAAAGCAACCGCAGATACGGGCATTTCTCGCAGTCCGGTACCTGCCTGTTGTCAGGCCGGAACGAGACTGCGAACAGTCACCCGTTTTCTCTGTAGAATCGGCAAGCCGTAAGGACGGATGAGTGCCGCGACGGCGAGCGCACTGTCAAGTCAATGCTTACGCCCGAGCATTCGCACATGGAAGCGGTTCGTACTTTCTGCTATTGTGTGCGAAGAAAAGCTCAAAAGCTCATAGGGAGACGCGTCATGTTCACGGACCGCAGGACTTTCCTTTCCATCGTGGCCGGCGTGCTGGCGACGCCGGCGCGCGCCCAAGCCCCGGCTATGAGCCGCATTACTGCCTTCGCGTTCCACTTCGCCGGCCTCAGGGGCGGCGACATCCAACTCGCCGAGCATGCCGGCAAGCCGATCCTGATCGTCAACACCGCCTCCCAGTGCGGCTACACTCCGCAGTATGCCGGTTTGCAGGAATTGTGGACGCGTTATCGCGCCCGCGGTCTGCTGATCGTCGGCGTACCGTCCAACGATTTCGGCGGGCAGGAGCCAGGTGACGCCGATGAGATCGCCGAAACTGCCGAGCACGAATATGGCGCCAGCTTCCCGATCACCGCCAAGGCCGTTGTCAACGGCACGGGCGCCCATCCGTTTTACCGTTGGGCTTCAGCCCAGCGCCCGCTCGACCGGCCGCGCTGGAACTTCCACAAATATCTGATCGGCCGCGACGGCATGATCGCGGCGAGCTTCTCCTCCGAGATCGAGCCCACCGATCCGCGCGTCGTGGCGGCGATCGAGAAGGAGCTTTCGCGGGTGGCGACGAACTAGAAGAAGGCCGGTGATCGAGGTTGATCGCTTGGTTTGCCCGGCTCTCTATCCTCCCGGCGAGCGGAGGAGGATAGAGGCGGCAGCGGCAATCGCGTTGCGCACGCGCTCTGTGGATCGGCGGGTCAAGCCGCGCTGAGCGACCGTGCAGAGTTCGCAGGCCGATGCTTGCGAAGCGGTGACGGTGCGGTCATTGACGCCCGCGGATAAGCCGACTTCCGCGACGGAATGCAGCGAACTGCCCGCAAGCCGCTAGCGCGCATCATCCCCGGCGCTCGCATGCCATCCTTAGGGTCGGGTACTAATGTCCACATACCGCAACGCGTTCCTGATTGGGCTCGCGATGATCGTCCTGACCGTCACCGGTTTCTGCATTCACGGAATGAACCGCAGCAGCCCCTTGAGCAATCAGACACACAACATGGCTCGGGCGTCGCCGGGAACGATAGAGGTTGGCTCCGTGGACGAGCAACCTTGTTGGCGCCCAGGCTTGACCAGAAATATCGGCATTGCCGAGTTAAGCTGCGATGTTTGGGAACGACAAATGGCCAGCGGCGGGACGCCCCAGTAAACATCGCCAAATCCCACGCCAAAAATCAATGCGTGAGTCCGCTTCGGTGCCGTGCGGGCCTCTGCACGGGCGGCTTCAGGCCGCGCCTAGGAGTTGCACCGCTGCGGGCTGTCTCCTCGCCGGTTTCCTCCGGGCCGGGCTGCCGAGCGCTCATCGAAGCGAGGTGGCTTGCGCATGCGGGACCGTGCCATCTGAGGCCCGCGGCGTGGTCTTTGAAACTTCGGACGCCTTCGTCGGGATGTGAAGTTTGGAAAACATTCTGGGAGAAATTGGAAAAACTTATACCGTGGTTTTTGTTTTGGAAACAATACGTTGGCAACTTGGCGCCGAATTACCTCGAAATATCGACGCTTCCTGTCAAAAAAGTCATTTTGTGCGTTCGGGCCCCCGTATCAACCTTTATTGCCGCCGCCCGGGCGTTGCGGGTGCAATTCATTGCGCGTATCAGCGCGCTCTGCCGCTCGGCAAGACGCCGCAGTGCTCCTCTGACGGCCATTATCGGAGACACCAGAGGCGTTGAATGCGTCGTTTCGGGCCGGTTTGGCAGTCAGCGTAGAGCAAATCGGTAGTACGGTCCCGCACCATACTTCGCGCATAACCTTCGATCGGCCGTCAGCAAGTCCCGCAAAAAGCCAAGTCCGCTCGTCGAGAGAGGAGTCCGCTCGTCGAGAGAGGCGGCCCAGTTGGAAAGCTGGCTGCGGTCGGACGCAAGTTGCATCCAGCGAGGCAGCACAGCTTGCGCAGCATCTCGCTTTCGCGCTGCCTTGTCTCAACCTGCAATTTCAGGTAAATCAGTAATAAAATAGATCGCGTTCCGATAGAACGAATCACTGCAGCATTATAATCGATGCCCGGATTTGATCGGGCCGATTGTTGCGGGCATCCAGCATCCGGAACGCGCTTCGGACTGTGATCTCGCAGAGGCCGAAGGCGGCTCCCGAGGCCAGAGCAGCCACGACTCCTGAAGACGAAACCGGTTTCCTCGTCAGATCGAATACTTCGCCGACAACAATAAGTCGGGTGGCCATATCTGCATGTTCACCAGGGAGGATAACAACATGAAAAAATCGATGGTCGCCGGATCGGCACTGCTTGCGGTCGTTGCCGCATCGGGGAAAGCCAACGCGTATGTCAATTATCCATGGTGCATCATTGGCGACACCAGAGCCGTTGACTGCGTCTTTACGAGCCGAGAGCAGTGTGCTGTGGATGGAAGGAATCGGGGTTTTGGTGGTCAATGCATCGAAAATCCCTTCTACAATCCCGCGCTACCTCCCGTCGTCACGGGGAGTCTACCTCGGAACGTGAGTGCGGTTCCCGGGGAAGAAGGCCCCAAGCAGCTCCGGCGCAAGTCACGCCGCCACTAACCGAGCAAGGCGGTCTCGCAGATCAGCTCGGCGTCTTCAGGCCGATCATTGACCGAGCCGCGGTCTCTTGCGCGCCGTGCCGTCCCGTTGCGACCTCCCAGCCGATATGTACCGGCGGAAGCAGGCTCGCCGTGCGATAAATACTGCCGCGTTCGGCATCGCAAAGGTCATGCTCGTCCTTCTTTGCTTGTTTTTTTGGGCGTACCGCGCTTCGTCTCTGGTCGGGCATCGAGCAGAATGACCGGTTATTCACAAAAAATGCGACGGTCGCCTGAAGGCGACAGCGCAAAGCGGTCCGGCCGAGGGCCGCAAACCGCCAAAACCGTACCCGTCGGTGCGTTGAATGACCTGGCGATACTTCAGTTCACGTGTTGAGCCATACCGATGGCACCGTGCGGCACATCCGCCCGCACCACGGCGACGCCGCCGAAACGCCCGGCGAGCCGTAGCAGCTTCGCTGATCTGCCGTCCCCGAGAGTTGGCAGAGCGCCTTAGCCGGCTCGTTGGCGTTCTCGTCGCGTGACGACGGCAATGACGGTGGTCTTGCTGCCGTCCTATCCTACAGGGCCACCGCCTTGCCCTTCTCCGGCACCACTACCGTGGTGGCATGTCCCTTCATCTCGGCGAGGAACTTGTCGGCATTGGGCTCGATGATCGGGAACGAGCCATAGTGGCACGGGATGACCTTGTCGAGTTTGAAGAAGCGCTTGACCGCGAGCGCGGCCGTGACCGGATTCATCGTGAAGCGGTCGCCGATCGGCACAATGGCGATTTTGGGCTGATGGATCTCGGCGATCAGCCCCATGTCGGAGAAGATGTCGGTGTCACCCATGTGGTAGACGGTGGGCTCGCCGGGCGCCTTGATGATGGCGCCGCATGGATTGCCGAGATAGACGGGTACGCCGTTCGAAATATCTCCGGAGGAATGGTCGGCACGCACGAGCGTCACCGTGAAGGAGCCCTGATCGGTCGTTCCGCCGGTGTTCATCGGGTCGAATTTCTGCAGGCCCTTGCCGGCAAGCCACATGCACAGGTCGTAGTTGGTAATGACCGGCGCGCCAGTCGCGGCCGAGATATCGAGGGCGTCGCCCACATGGTCGGCGTGACCGTGGGTCAGCACGATGCGGGTCACCCCCCTGATCGCCGCCGCCTTGTCGGACACAAAGGCCGGATTGCCAGTGAAGAAGGGATCGATCAACACGGCCTGGCCGGCAAAATCGAGCCGGAAGGCGGAGTGGCCGTACCAGGTGATCTGCATGGCATCCTCCTCGGGTGCGGGATGGTCGCTGGGGCGCGAAGATTACGCCACGCAACGCTAAGATCAATGTCCGCGCGACGGCCATTCCGGTCCAGGGGCTTGATCCGGAAAGCGATGCGGCATCCGCCCGACCCTGTCCCACAGAGGCAGATGTAAGATGGCAGAGGCCCGAAAGCTGATGTAACCCATCCAAAGTCCCTAAAGGCGGGGGCTTTGACGCCCTCGGCTTCGAGGCGTTAGTTACGAGGGTGAGTTTGGGACTACGGCCCCAAGCAACGTTGCGGCAGGCTCAAGACCTTGGGGCGCTTCCTCGACTCTGGGCTTTGGAAGGCAGTACAGCAGACAAGCCCGCGATAGGCACGAAACGGGTCTTGCTCAAGCGCCGGTCTGCGACATTCCCGATGGAGACGCACCGCAAGGTGCGCGTTACCAGGCCTTAGGGGCCTCTTCGGAGTAGAAGTTGGCAGCCATTGTTTTAGATAAACGCAAGAAACCGCTGATGCCGTGGTCGGAAAAGCGGGCTGGTCTGCTTCTCACGCGCGGCCGGGCGGTTGTGCATCGTCGCTACCCGTTCACGATTCGCTTGAAGAACCGCATCGGGGGCGATGTTCAGCTTATCCGGGTCAAGATCGATCCCGGCACCAAGACCACGGGCGTCGCGATCATCACCGAGGAGGAGGAGCTCGTTCACCGGGGACGGCTGCTACGAGATCAGGGGATATATTTTGGAAAAGTTCGGCCGCGCCTGCGCCTGTTGCGAGGTTTGCAACGTTCCCCTCCAGATCGAGCACATGATCTCGCGGGCTTGGGGCGGATCGAACCGGGTCAGCAATCTGGCCTGCGTTCCAGCACTGACAGGGGCGCAGGGCCAGTCGAGTTCCTTGCCGGCAAGCGCACCAAGCTTACGGTGCACGGTTGTCTGCGGGTATTGCATGCGCACCGAGTCCGTTCTCGGCACTAAGATCGGCGACATGGTTCGGGTCGAGGTGCCAAAAGGCAAGAAGGCCGCAATCCACGTCGGGCGAGTTGCGGTTTGTGCCAGCAGCTCTTTCCAAGTGGGCAATGCCGACGCAATCAACGTCAGGTATTGCAGACGTCTCCATCGCGCGGACGGCTATGGCTATGCTTGCCGGCCCGCGCTTCCTCCCCCGGTTGAAGCCGGGGGTCTTGAGCGCCGGAGCACGGATGACATCTGTCATCCGTCCTCTGCCGTCCTATCGCTGTGACGACCGCCCATGCCTGCTCCCATCCTCGCGCTTGCCGACCTTCGACTGCCGGCGCGCGGCGCTCTGATCGGTCTCGACCTCGGCACCAAGACCATCGGGGTGGCGACCAGCGACCCGGACCGCCGGCTTGCCACCGGTGTTGAGACGGTCCTGCGCACCAATTTTTCTGCCGATGCCAAGCGGCTCCTTGCACTGGCGGCGGAGCGCAAGGCGGTCGCGTTCGTGCTCGGTCTCCCTCTGAACATGGACGGCAGCGAGGGGCGTCGCGCGCAAGCGACCCGTTCCTTTGCGCGCAACCTCGCGAGGGTTACCGCACTGCCGATCGCGCTCTGGGACGAGCGGCTCTCCACCGCTGCGGTCGAACGCGAACTGATTGCCGCGGATGTGAGCCGCGACAAGCGCAAGGCTGTGATCGACGAGCACGCCGCGATCTTCATCCTGCAGGGCGCGCTCGATCGACTGCGCAGCATCGCTAAATCGTAGGATTGATTTGAGCCTGGGGCCGGCCGGATGGTAATAGCTGCCGCCCTGCGCGCCTGAAGGGCCATGAGGCCGAGCGTTTCAGCCTGTGCTTCCCAGGGCTTGCTCGAGATCTCCGATCAGATCGGTGGCGTCCTCTATTCCGACCGATAGCCGCAGGAGATCGGCAGGCGCGGGCGATCCAGGGCCTTCGATCGAGGCGCGGTGCTCGATGAGGCTCTCGACGCCCCCAAGCGAAGTCGCCCGTTTCCACACCGTCACCTGGGCGGCCGTGGCGATCGCGGCGCTCTCCCCGCCGGCGACGCGAATGCTGAGCATGCCTCCAAAGCCGCCGAGCATCTGCCGCGCCGCGACGGCGTGGCCGCGATGGCTGGGCAAGCCGGGATAGAGCACAGCGTTGATGCGGCCATGCCCGGCAAAATGCTCGGCGATGGCCTGTGCGGTTCGGCAACAGCGTTCCACGCGCAAATGCAGCGTTCGCATGCCGCGCAGCAGCAGCCAGGCCTCGAAGGAGCCGAGGATGGCGCCATTGCTGGTGCGGATCGCTGCAATGCGTTCCCACAGTTCATCATGGCGCGCAGTGACGAGCGCCCCCGCGACGACGTCGCTGTGGCCGTTTAAATATTTTGTCGCCGAATGCATGACGATGTCGACGCCAAGCTCGATTGGCCGCGTCAAGATCGGCGTGGCGACAGTGCTGTCGATCGCAAGGCACGCGCCGGCACGGTGGGCGATGTCAGCGGCGTCGGCAATGTCGGTGATTGCCCAGGTCGGATTCGCCGGACTCTCGATCCAGACGAGCTTCGTGCGGCCCGGCTTAACCGCTGCCGCCAGCGCGTCCGTCGCGCTGGCGTCGACAAAGTCGACGGCCAATCCCCATTCCGTTGCAGAGCTCTTGAGCCAATTCCGC